>DATKAB010000106.1 GCA_035498555.1 Candidatus Sulfotelmatobacter sp. | reverse complement strand
GCGCGGCCTGTCGGTGGCCCCGAGCTTTCGCTTCTCAATCTGCGAAATGGCCGCGTCGAACGCGTGCTCGAGCACGGCGTCGAGGTCGCCGGCAGGCACCCGGTGCCCGAGCAGCTCCTGGAGCCGGCGCAGCTTGTCGTGCGTCGCCCGGCGCATCGTGAACTGCACTTTGTAGGTCTGAGCCGAGAGCGGTGCCACCCGCGCGGGCGGCGTCGAGACCGTCGGCTGAGCCGGCATCCCATTCGTCCCCATCACCGGAGCCGCGTCAATTGCGGTCGCAATCGATGCAACTGGTTCCGGAACCAGTTCGGTCGTCGCCGGCGCCCCGCCGGTGAGCGGCAAGGCGACCGCCGCCGGCGCCACCGGCTGAATCACGGTCGGCATGTCGGGCTTGGGGAAGCGCGCCGCCAGCAGGTGCTCGACCTCGGTCTTGGTCTTGTGCACGGCTTCCCTCAGCAGCTCGCGCCAGTTCTCACGCGTGAGGTGCGGGCGAAGCTTCACCAGCACGGTCAGGCTCAGCCGCCCGTCGGCGATCGCCTCGAAGATGCCGGGGAAGCGCCGGGCGGCGCGGGCCGCCTGGATGCGCTTGTAGGCCGAGTCCTCGGAAAGCCGGAGCCGGCGAACGCAGTAGTCGAACATCGACGAGAAGTCCTGCCGGGCGTAGAGCCGGCGCCGCTCGACTTCGGCGATCAGCGCGACCAGCACGGCGGTGGAGCCGCGCTCGTCGGCGGCCTGCTCGTCGAGGGCGTGAAGCAGCGCGTCGGCCGAGAGCTGCGAGAAGCGATAGCGATTCATGACACGTTTCCCGCGGGGGCGGGTGAATCGGGGGCAACCCACTCTTTCTATCACGCCAGTCTTCGGCGCACGCAGATCGGCGCAGAGCGCGGATCGGGAGCGCGCGCGAAATATTTCGCGAAACAGTCGGGAAACCCTGCGCACGCGCATCTCTCGCGCGCACACGCGCCGCGCCGAAAGCCCTTCGAGCGCCACTCGCGCAGCGCTTGAATTGGCTGTCAAGAGAACAATCGATTCAGACCGCGGACCCCGCTAACAGATCGGACCGGAGAAATGGCCGATCGCGAGATGTCGCGAAGCGCTACTCGCCCGCCGCCGCGCGCGCCATCGAGGCCGGCGTCTCGACCGCGCCGCGCAGAAATCGGCCGGTCCACGATTCTTCCGTCGCGGCGATCCGCTCCGGGGGACCCTCGGCGATCAGCCGACCGCCGCGCAGCCCGCCTTCGGGACCCAGATCCACCACCCAGTCGCAATTGCGAATCACGTCGAGGTTGTGCTCGACCACGATCACGGTGTCGCCCCGCTCGGTCAGTTCGTCGAGCACTTCGAGCAGGCGCTGGACATCGGAGAAGTGGAGTCCGACGGTTGGCTCGTCGAGCAGATAAAGCACGCGCCCGGCGCTCCGCTCCGACAGCTCGCGGGCGATCTTCAGGCGCTGCGCCTCGCCGCCCGAGAGCTGATTGGCGGGCTGGCCCAGCTTGAGATAGCCGAGCCCGACGCGCCGCAGCATGTGCAGCGAGCGGGTGAAGCGCGGCTCGCGCGCGAAGTGCTCGAAGGCCTGATCGGCGGTGAGGTCGAGCGCATCACGAACGCTCACGCCCCGGTACCTGACCTCCAGCACCTCGGGCTTGAAGCGCGAGCCACCGCAGGTCTCGCACGGCACCTGGAGATCGGCGAGGAAATACATCTCCACCGTCACCCAGCCCGCGCCCTCGCAGGTCTCGCAGCGGCCGCCGGTGGTGTTGAACGAGAACGCGCCGTCGCTCAACCCGCGTGCGATCGCCAGCGGCTGGCGCGCGTAGATCTCGCGGAGCGCCGCATAGCCTCCCAGGTAGGTGATCGGGCAGGAACGCGGCGTCCGGCCGATCGGCGACTGGTCCACCAGCGCCACCCGATCGAGCTGGTCGAGGCCGAGAATCTCGCGATGCGCGCCGACGCGCTCGTCCTCGACGCCTTCGAGCGCCAGACGAGCCGCGCGATAGAGCACGTCCTCCACCAGCGTGCTCTTGCCCGAGCCCGACACGCCGGTCACCGCCGTCAGGCGTCCGAGCGGAAAGCGCGCGTCGAGCGACTGCAGGTTGTGCTCGCTGGCGCCATGCACCTCGAGGAAGCCGCGCGCCTTGCCCTCTCGCCGCTTTCGCTCGACGCGCCGTTCGCCGCGCAGGAAGCGCGCGGTGTCGGTGGCGACGTCGCGCAGCGCCTCGCCGCCCGGGCCGTTGTAGAGCAGGCGCCCGCCCTGCTCGCCCGCCCCCGGGCCGAGATCCACCAGCCGCGCGGCCCCCTTCATCACCATCGGCTCGTGCTCCACCACCACCAGCGTGTTCCCGCGTCGCGCCAGCTCCTGGAGGATTTCGACCAGGCGATGCGTGTCCCGCGGATGGAGCCCCACGGTCGGCTCGTCGAGCACGTAGAGCGTGTCGGCGAGATTGGCGCCCAGCGCGTTGGCCAGCTCGATGCGCTGCGCCTCGCCGCCCGAAAGCGTGCGCGTCAGCCGGTCGAGCGTCAGGTAATCGAGGTCCACGCGCAGCAGGAAGGAGAGCCGGGACTCGAGCTCGGCCAGCACCGGCCCGGCGATTTCGCGCTCGGTCGCGGTGAACTCGAGGCCGGCGAGGAAACGCGCCGCCTCGGCGATGGTGAGCGCGGTGACCTCGGCGATGGTGCGGCCCGCGATCCGGACCCGGAGTGCCGCCGGGTTCAGGCGTGCCCCCCCGCACGACGGGCAGCGCCGCGGCGACTGGTAGCGCTTGACCACGAATCGATTGCCGGCCTTGTACGACTTCTGCTTCAGGCGCTCGAGGAACGGCAGGACGCCCCGGAATCCTTCGCCGCCTTCGAGCAAGAGCTTGCGGTGAGCCGCCGAGAGCTTCCTCCACGGCTGATCGAGCGGCACGCCGCGCTCGCGCGAGAGCTTCTCGAGTCGGGGCCACGCCACCCGCCGCCACGAGCGCGCCCACGGATCGATCGCGCCCTCGCGCAGGGTCCTGGTCGGATCGGGCACGATCCGTTCGGGCGTGAAGAGCAGCACGTCGCCGAACCCCCGGCATTCGGGGCAGACGCCGAGCGGACTGTTGAACGAGAACAGCGCCGGCTCGGGTCGCATCGCCGGCTCGCCGCAGTTCGAACACTCCCAGCGCTCGCTCCGCTTCGCGATCGGGGCGTCACCGATCTTGAGCTCGAGCCGGCCCTCGCCACGCCGAAAGGCCGACTCGCTCGACTCCGAGAGGCGCTGAGTCTCGCCCGGCGACCAGGTGAAGCGGTCGGCCACCACGCTGACCACGCGCTGTCCCTTCGCGAGCTCGGGCAGCGGATCGAGCGGCTGGACCCGATCGCCGAGCAGGATGCGAGTGAAGCCGGCCCGCTGGAGCTGAATCGCCTGCTCGGCCCAGGGCAGGCGCGGCGACAGCGTGACCGGGGCGAGCAGGAGGATCGCGGCGCCGTTCGGCCAGGCGGGCGACTCGCGAACGATGGATTGCGGACTGTCGGCCTGAACCGTCGCGCCGCACCGGCCGCAGCTCACCACGCCGAGTCGGGCGAAGAGCAGACGGAGGTAGTCGTGCACCTCCGTCGCGGTCCCGACCGTCGAACGCGCGCTGCGCGCCGGCGCGACCTGCTGGATGGCGACCGCGGGGGTGAGGCCGTGGATCGAGTCCACCTCGGGCCGCGGCAGGCGCTCGAGGAACTGGCGCGCGTAGCTGGAGACTGATTCGACGTAGCGCCGTTGGCCTTCGGCGTAGAGCGTGTCGAACGCCAGCGAGGACTTGCCCGACCCCGAAACGCCGGTGATCACGGTCAGCTCCCCGCGCGGCAGGTCGAGGTCGAGATTGCGGAGGTTGTGCTGGCGGGCGCCGCGAATGCGGATGACGGGCTGAGCGGGCGGATTCAAGGAGGCTCGAAGGTCGGCGGGAATGGAAGCTCGGGGGACTCCGGCACTCTATCACGCGCGTCGAGGGCTCAGGGCGCGGTCGGCCCACTCATCCATGAGCGAGCCGCCGCAGGAACTGGAGGAAGACAGCCAGCCCTAGCGCAGTGCCTCCAGCTCACACCGAACCGATGGGGCGCTCACAGGGCGCCGGGCGAGAGCGCGAGCCGGGATGGTCCACAAGAAACCGGGGATTGGCCGACAACGAGGCCAGCCAACCCCCGAGGACGTGCCAGGTCCAATTAGTGATTACTTCTTCTTCTTCGCAGCCTTCTTCTTGGTGGCCTTCTTCTTCCCACCCTTCTTCTTGGCAGCCATGCTCGAATCACCTCCTCAGTGATCTTTGCGGTTGAAGACCTGAGTTCGATGGCTTGCGTTTCCAGATGGCGGCCAGGCGTCAGCGACCACCGGGCGCACGCAGCCCTCCCGATGGGTCCACGCACGCCGCGAGATAGACAGAGGCAGCTTGCGTGCCACGGGCCTCGTGCCGGAGAACAGCGATCGAGATCGGGCGCGTCGTTGGCGGGTTTTTCGCGCAGAATTTTTTCGGCGCGCGCGCGCCGCAAGCGGCGGGAGGCTGTGGAGAACTCCGCTAACTGTCAAATTCGTGGTGCGTTGCGGCGGAGACGGCGGGCAACTCATTGCGGCCAAACGAGAAAAACAGAGCTGTCCAGTTCCTTGAGGTGTCAATGAACTTGACGCTCGACCGCGCCTTCCTCGAGGCGCAGCCGGCGCAGTTTCTCGATGAGGCCCTGGCGCGAGATTCCGAGAATCCGCGCCGCGCGACTCTTGTTTCCCGAGGTGAGCTTCAGCACCTCGCTGATGTGGTCGGCCTCGATCTGAGCGAGGGTCGGCAGCTCGAGAGTCTCGGGGATCGAGATGCGCTCGAGTCGCGCGATGCGCCGCTCCGACCACTCGGCCGGAAGGTGATGCTCCTCGAGCATCGAGCCCTCCTCGAGCAGCACGATGCGCTCGATCAGATTGCGCAGCTCGCGCACGTTCCCCGGCCAGGAGTAAGCCGACAGCCGGTGGGCCGCGTCCTCGGTGAGATCGTGGAATTGCTTCTGGAACTTGCGCGCAAACTCGCGCACGAAATGCCGCGCGAGCAGCAGGATGTCCCCCCCGCGCTCCCGAAGCGGCGGAATGTGGATGCTGACCACCTTGAGGCGGAAATAGAGATCGCTGCGGAAGCGCCCGCCCCGCACCTCGCTTTCGAGATCCTTGTTGGTGGCGGCCACGATCCGGATGTCCACCGAGATGTCCTGCGCGCCGCCCACCCGCTTGAAATTGCGGTGGTCGATGAAGCGCAGCAACTTGGCCTGGGTGGGGAGCGACATGTCGGCGACCTCGTCGAGGAACAGGGTGCCGCCGTCGCACAGCTCGACCAGGCCCTTCTTGGTGTCGGAGGCGTCGGTGAAGGCGCCCTTCTCGTGCCCGAACAACTCGTTTTCGAGCAGGCCTTCATGGAACGAGGAGCAGTTGACCTCCATCAGTGGCGCCTGGGCGCGATCGCCGCGATAGTGGATGGCCCGCGCCACCAGCTCCTTCCCGGTGCCGCTTTCGCCGGTGATCAACACCGACGTGGCCTTGCTGCGCACCACTTTGTCGATCAGGTCGCGCACCGCGAGCATCGGCGCCGAGCGCCCGATGATCTCCTCGCCCGAATAGTGGCGCCACGCCTGGCGGCGATAGAGATCGAGCTCGGTCGCCTGCCGGAAATTCTGGCCGGCCGACTGGACCGCAAGCGCGATGTCCTCCATCTCGTAGGGCTTGCGAACGAAATCACAGGCGCCCAGCTTCATCGCCTCGACCGCGGATTGCACGTCGCCATAGGCGGTGATCACGATCACCTGGAGCAGCGGATCGAGGGAACGCACCTGACGCAGCACCGTCAGCCCGTCGGTATCGGGCAGGCGCATGTCGAGGATCATGACCTGCGGTCGCAGCTTGCCGGCCTTCTCGAGGCCCTCGGCGCCGGTGCTCGCCAGCTCGACCGCGTATCCGCGGGCCCGCAGCACCTTGGCAAGCGACTTTCGGATCAGCAGCTCGTCGTCCACCACCAGCACGGTGAGCTTCATGAAGGGCTCATTCCTCCGCGCGCTCCGGCAGCTCGGCCGGCACCGGGATCGAGACGCGCAGCGTGGCGCCGCCGCCCGAATTGTTCTTGGCGGTGATCACGCCGCCGGCCTCGCGCAGGATCTGGACCGAGATCGGGAGCCCGAGCCCGGTGCCCATCGAGCGGGTGGTGAAGAACGGATCGAAGATCCGCTCCATCAGCTCCTTGGGGATCCCGACGCCGCTGTCGCGAAAGGAGACGTCCACCATCGAGCGCCGGGTCCGGTAGCGGCGGATCCCGGTGGCGACGTGGAGCTCGCCCCCCTCGGGCATCGCCTGGATTGCGTTCAGGCTCAGGTTCAGGAAGACCTGCTGGAGGAGATCGGGATCGGCATCGAGCAGCGGCAGGTCCTCGGCGTCCTCGCGGCTCAGTCGGACCTGGGAATCCTCGAGCTGGATCTCGAGCATCGCGAGGGTCTTGTCGAGCACCTGGCGCACGTCGCAGGGCTGCGGCCGCGCCGCCGGCGGCCGCGCGAACATCAGCAGGCCGGTGATGATCTGCTCGATGCGGTCGAGCTCCTTGATCACGTCGTCGAGATCTTCGCGCCGCGAGTCGGTCGGCTTGAGCTTGGATCCCACGAACTGGACCGTGGTGCGGATCCCGGTCAGCGGGTTGCGGATCTCATGGGCGACGTACGCCGACAGCTCGCCGAGCGAGACCAGACGGTCGATTTTCTTCTGGAACTCGCCGTCCTCGGTTTCCGAGGTGGCCTCGGCCACCACCACCGAGCCGATCGGATCGCCGTCGGCGTCGCGAATCGGCAGCGCCTCGGCCTTGAGCGTCAGCTGGCGGCCCTCCGCCTCGAGGCGGAAGTCGCGGGATTCGCGCGAGGCCCCCTTCAGCCAGCGGGCTTCGGCGCCCGGAAACAGGCGGCCGCCGGCCATGCCGATCAGGGCGCCGTTCTCGACGCCGAGCATCTCCTCGATGCGCCGGTTGCAGTAGACCACCTTGCGCTCGCGATCGAGCGCGACCACGGCCTGCTCGAGGGCGTCGAGGGCCTCGGCCGGCCAGTCCTCCATGCGAGTCGCGAACTCGCTCTCCGCGGTCCGGCCCGGCGCTTCGCTGCGCATCCAGTCGACTCCTGTTCGTGCGGGTGAGACGCGTGCGAATCAGAGAGTTAGCACAGGGTCCCTCCCGCTTCAATGAGCGATCGTCGAGCACCGGCTCGATCCGCACGGGCCGGCCCCTCGAAGCCGTCCTGTGCTACCATCCCCGGCTCGTCTGACCTCACCTACCCTCTTCGGCACTCGATTTTTCGGAGATATCGAAATGCTTCGCTTCCTTCGGATGGGGAACAAGCGCACCAAGCTGATCTGGTGGGTCCTCATCATCGTGACCGTGGTGACGTTCATCGGCGGCTTCGTGTTCTTGCTCGGCGCCGGCCTCGATTCGACGCAGCGCGCCCGCGTCACCGGCGCGATCGGCACCGTCAATGGCAGCGCGATCACCCGCACCGACTATCAGAGCGCGGTCGCCGACCAGAAGGCGCAGTACGAGAAGCAGTACGGAACCCAGCAGCCGGGCGAGCAGGACGAGGTCATGATCGAGCTCCAGGCCTGGCGCAGCCTGGTGATGCAGCACCTGCTGGGCGAGCAGGCCAAGCGTGCCGGACTCACCGCCACCGATGCCGAGGTGGTGCTGACCATGAAGACCAATCCGCCGGCGTCGCTGGTCAATCTGCCGGCGTTCCAGACCGACGGGAAGTTCGATCCCAGCAAGTATCAGGCGGCGCTGGCCAATCCCAACAACAACTGGAGCGAGATCGAGGACATGATTCGCCGCCAGCTGCCGGTCCGAAAGCTCCAGGAGCGCCTGATCGCCTCGCTCAAGCTCACCGAGCCCGAGCTTCGCGAGGCCTATCGAGACCGCCACGAAGCCGTGAACGCGACCGTCCTGCAGGTGCCGGCCTCGGTCAATGCGCGCATTCCCGCTCCCACCGACGCCGATCTGCAGCGCGCCTACGATCAGTACAAGGATCGCTTCGTCTCCGGCCCGCGCACCCAGCTCGAGGTGCTGAGCGTGCCGAAGAAGTTCGGCGACGAAGAGATCCGCTCGGCGCGCGAGATGTCCGCGAGCATCGTGCGCCGCGCCCGTTCGGGCGAGGACTTCGCCCAGCTCGCGAAGGACTATTCCGAGGGCCCGGGGGCCGACAAGGGCGGCGAGCTGCCCCAGGTGATCTCACCCCAGCAGATGGGACCCGAGATGGCGCCCAAGCTGATGGCGCTGCCGGTCGGCGGCATCACCGATCCGACCCAGGACGGCAGCCGCTTCACCACCTTCAAGGTGCTCGAGCGGGTGGCCGGACCCGGCGGGAGCGTGATGGGGCTGCGTCTCGCTCAGATCGTCACCAAGATCCGTCCCAGCGAGACCACGCTTCACGATCAGTACGAGGAGGTGTCGAAGATCCGCTCGCGAGCGGTGCGCATCGGGCTCGGCAAGGCCGCCACCGAGAAAGGGCTCTCGACTCGTCGGAGCGAGGCCTACGACTACAACTCCCCGCCTCAGTCGCTGTTCGCGACGCCCCAGGCGGGTGAGTGGGGACTCTCGGCCAAGGTCGGCGCGGTGAGCCCGGTGTTCGAGGGACCCGACGAGTTCGTGGTCGTGGAGGTCGCCGCTCAGCGCGCCGGCGGCGCGCCGCCTCGCCAGGAGATCACCGAGCCGCTGCGCAACCTCGCCGAGCTGTCGGCGCGCGTCGACGCCAGCAAGCCGCGCGCGGATTCCGTGGCGCACGCGCTGCAGGGTGGCGCTTCGCTCGAGCAGGCCGCACGCGCCTTCGGTCTCACGACGTTCAGGATCCAGGGGGCCACCCGTGCCCAGCCCGATCCGCGCGTGAGCGCCACCGAAGAGTTGTCGGGCGCCCTGTTCGCCGCGAACCCGGGCAAGGTGATCGGCCCCTATCGTGCGCTGAACGGCTGGTACTTCGCCCGCGTGGACGGCCGGGTGGCCGCGGATTCGGCGGCGTTCGACACGCTGCGCAGCCAGCTCTCCAACGAGATCCTGAGCCAGCGGCAGCGTTCGTTCATGGGGGGCTACCTGGCCGAGCTTCGCTCGCACGCGAAGGTCGAAGACCTGCGCGGAGAGCCGACTCACTGAGCGACGCCCGTTCGAGCGACGAAGGCACGAGGGGAGCGCGAGCGCGCTCCCCTCGTCGTTTCACTGGACCGGCTTGTTCTCCGGCGGCTTGGGCGCCGGGGTGCCGGCCGAAGCCGGCGGTTCGTCGCGCTGGATCTCGTCGGTGATCTCGCGCTGAGCCTTGCGGAACTCCCGCATCGCCTCGCCGATGCTGCGGGCCATCTTGGGGATCTGGCTCGGTCCGAAGATCAAGAGAATGATGATGAAGAGAATCCCCATCTCTGCCCCGCCCAGACCAAACATCCTGCTCCTCCTCCGCGCCTAGGGTTCGAGATGAACCTGGCTGCGATCGCTGCCCAGTACCAGCGTGACGTCGGCCAGATCCAGGTCCCACGCCTGCCGGATCACGGGCGGGGTCCCCAGGTAATGCGCCACCAGCCGGGCCGGGGTGAGGTCCGCGCGGCGCGCCACCACCAGCGTTTCGAAGTAGTCGGAACGATCCGCGTTCCGGACCTCCACCACCTGGAATCCACCATCTCGCAAATAGGACGCCGCGCGCAAGGCGATCCCGGGCTCGCCCGAGCCGTTCAGCACCTGCACCCGGATCACACGGCGGGCCGCCCCGTGCGGCCGCTCGAGCGGGTCGGGGCGAAACCGGGCCCACGCCCACGAGCCGATCAGGGCCAGCACCACCAGGCCGAAGAAGATCGTCGCCCAGCGGCCGAAGTCGGGCCGGCTCTTCGCCATCCGCCGCTACTTCCCGGCCGCGCGCCGGCGGCGGGCGGGGCGCCGGCCGGCGATCGCGCGCCGCAGCCGCGACCAGGTGCGGGACAGCGACTCCGGAAGCACGCGCGTCTCACCGATCGTGGGCATGAAATTGACGTCGCCGTTCCAGCGCGGCACCACGTGCAAATGGAGATGCCCGGGGAAGCCGGCGCCGGCCACGCGCCCGAGATTGGCGCCGATATTGAACCCGTGCGGCCGGTATTCGGCGAGCAGCGCCGACTCGGCCAGGGCGGTGAGCGAGACCAGATCGAGTCGTTCGGGCTCCGTGAGCGAGCCGAAGTCGCCGACGTGCCGGCGCGCGGCCACCATCAAGTGCCCGGGGTTGTAGGGGAAGCGATTGAGCATCAGCAGCCCGTGGGGCGAGCGCGCCAGCACCAGGTCCTCGCGATCCCGCGCGCGACGCGCGACCCGGCAGAACAGGCAGCCGCGCTCCCGGCCCGCGCGATGGATGTACTCCATGCGCCACGGCGACCACAACCGGTTCATGCGCGCCTCCGTTCGCGCGACGACATCTCGCGATACAGGGTCTCGGCTTCGGCGAGCTGGGCCGCGGTGTTGATGCCGAGCAGCTCGCGATAGTCGTCCGCGCATTGAACGGCGGTCGCCTGGCCGGCGTCGCGCAGCAGCGACACGGTGTCGGTGAGGTAGTACTCGCCCTGCGCGTTGTGTGCGGTGAGGTGCGCGAGCACGTGCGCCAGCGCCGGATAGTCAAACGCGTAGACGCCGGAATTGACCTCGTCGATCGCGCGCTGCTCGGGAGTCGCGTCGCGGTGCTCCACGATCGCCGCGATCCGGTCGCCACCGGCCCGCACGATCCGGCCGTAGCCGGTCGGATCGGGCAGCCGCATCGAGAGCACGGTGACCGCCGCGCCGCTCCGCTCGTGCGCAACCAGCAGGGCGTCGAGCGTTTCGGCGCGCAGCAGCGGCGTGTCGCCGCACACCACCAGCAGCGTGCCGCGGAACTCGCGCAGGGCGGGCTCGGCCATCAGCACGGCGTGCCCGGTGCCGCGCTGATCGGCCTGCACCACCCAATCGACCCTTGCGTCCGCGAACGTCGCGCGCACGCGTTCGCGCTGGTGCCCGATCACCACCAGCGTACGGGCCACGCCCAGCCGCTCGAGCGCCTCGAGCACGTAGCCGAGCAGCGGCCGGCCGGCCATGGGATGGAGCACCTTGGCGAGATCGCTCTTCATGCGCGTGCCCTGCCCCGCCGCCAGCACCAGCGCCGCGGCTTCCGGATGCCGGAACTCGCTCATCGCGCACTCCATTCGAAATTGTCGATCAGTCGCGCCGGACCCACCCGGGCCGCCACCGCCACCAGCACCCGGCCCTTGACCCGGCTCACCGGTTGAAGCGTCGCGGCGTCGACCACCGCCACGTAGTCCTCGTGCACGTCGCGTGCGTCACGCCACGCCGCACGTACCGCGCGCTTGAGCCGCGCCGCCGAGCGCTCGCCGCGATCGAGCAGGGCGCGCGCCGCGTCGAGCCCGCGCGACAGCGTCACCGCCTGGACCCGGAGCCGCGCGTCGAGGTAGCGATTTCTCGACGACAAGGCCAGCCCGTCGGCCTCCCGCACCGTGGGCGCGCGCCGCACGTCGACCGGTACGTGGAGGTCGCGGCACATCTGTTCGATCACCCGCGCCTGCTGCGCGTCCTTCCGTCCCAGCCACAGCACGTCGGGCTGGACCACATTGAGCAGCCGCAGCACCACGGTGGTGACGCCCTCGAAATGGCCAGGTCTGGAGGTTCCTTCCATCGGCTCGGTGAGTCGTTCGACGCGAACTCGCGTCGCGTCGCCGGGAGGATAGACGTCCTCGAGCGCCGGCTCCCACAGGAGATCCACGCCCTCCTTCGCAAACGCGATTCGATCCCTCCGAATCGGCCTCGGGTAGCGCCTGAAATCCTCGTGGGGCCCGAACTGGAGCGGATTGACGAAAATGCTCGCCACCACGCGATCGGCGGAGCGGCGTGCGAGCGACACCAGACTGAGGTGGCCGGCGTGAATCGCGCCCATGGTCGGAACGAAAGCGATCGAGCGGCCCTGTTTCCGCCAGCGGGCGATGGCGCGGCGGACGTCGGCGACGCGCCGCACTCGCCGCATCGCGCGTCGGCCGTCGCGCGCGCCACGGCGGCCCGCCGCGCGGCCGCTCAATACGACTCCTTCTCGCTCGGAAACCGCCTCGCCTTGACGTCGGCGGTGAACTGTTCGAAGGCGCGGCGCATGTCGTCGGCGACCTGGGCGTAGCGACGCACGAACTTCGGCGTGTGGCCCAGGTAGAGGCCGAGCAGGTCGTGGGTGACCAGGACCTGGCCATCACACGACACGCCGGCGCCGATGCCGATGGTCGGGATCTGGAGCGAGCGGCTCACCTCGGCGCCGAGCCGCGCGGGAATTCCCTCGAGCACCAGCGAGAAGCAGCCGCACGACTCCAGCAGGCTCGCCTCGCGGGTCAATCGTTCCTGATCGGCCTCGCCGCGCGCCTGCACCTTGTAGCCGCCGAACGCCAGCACCGATTGCGGCGTGAGCCCGAGATGGCCCATGACCGGAATGCCGATCTCGACGATGCGCCGGACCGCGTCGGCGACTCGCTCGCCGCCCTCGAGTTTCACCGCGTCGGCGCCGCCCTCCTGGACCAGCCGTCCGGCGTTCATCACCGCCTGCTCGGCGCTCACCTGATACGACATGAAGGGCATGTCGGCCACCACCATCGCCGAAGGCTTCGCGCGCGCCACCGCGCGCGTGTGGTGCAGCATGTCTTCCATCGTCACCGGCAGCGTGCTTTCGTAGCCGAGCACCACGGTGCCGAGACTGTCGCCCACCAGCAGGATTTCGACGCCGGCCTCGTCGGCGAGACGGGCGGTCGGAAAATCGTAGGCGGTCAGCGCCACGATCGGGTCCTGGCGGCGCTTGAGGTCGCGGATCGTGTGGGTCGTGATTTTTGCGCGCGGCGCGCGGCGCGCGCCGACGCCCGATTCGGAGCTCATGGGACACTCCCTCGCTCGATGGGCGCGTAGTAGACCGTGCCCTGACGGTGCGACAGGATTCGCTTCTCGAGATCCTGAAAGTCGTCGGGATTGTTCACGAAGTCAATTCGGTTGGTGTTCACCACCAGCAGCGGCGCGTCGACGTAGTGAAAGAAGAAATGATTGTAAGCCTCGTTGAGGCTCTTGATGTACTCGCGGTCCATCTCCTTCTCGAACACGCGGCCGCGCCGCGCGATGCGTTCCATCAGAGTTTCGGGACTGGCCTGCAGGTACACCACCACGTCGGGCTTCATCACGTCGAGCTCGAGCCACGACACCAGCCGCTCGTAGAGCGCGAGCTCGCGCTCCTGGAGGTTGAGGCCGGCGAAGATCCGGTCCTTCTGGAACAGATAGTCGGCCACCAGGCGCTCGTTGAACAACTCCAGCTGCCGGAGATTCCGCTGCTGCTGGTAGCGGCTGAACAGGAAGTGCATCTGGGTCTGGAATCCATAACGCGCGCGGTCTCGATAGAAGTCCTTGAGAAACGGATTCTCCTCGACCTCCTCCAGTACCAGCTTGGCCGACAGCCGCTCGCTGAGCAGCCGCGACAGGCTGGTCTTGCCGACACCGATGACGCCCTCCACCACGATATAACGGTTGCCCGGCATCTCAGGCGGCCAGCTGAATCACGCGCAGGCTCTCAGGAGAGCCTAATTCCAGAGGCGGGAGCCGCGCTTCACCGGCGGGCGCGTGCGCAAGAGGGAGAGGTGGTGCACCAGGGTGTGCCCGGTCACCGGATGGATCAGCATCGGATCCAGCTCGACCAGCGGAACCAGCACGAACGAGCGCCGGGTCAGCTCGGGATGGGGAACCACCAGATCGGGCTCCTCGATGATCAGCGAGCCGTACAGCAGCAGGTCGAGGTCGATGGTGCGCGGTCCCCAGCGCTGGGTGCGCACGCGGCCGAGTCGTTTCTCGACCAGCAGCAGGTTCCACAGCAGCTGGCGGGCGGTCAGCTCGGTGTCCACCTGCGCGACCGCATTGAGGAAGTTGGGCTGCTCGGTCTCGCCGACCGGCTCGGTGTCGTAGAGCGACGACGCGCGCAGGAGCTGGGTGTCGGGCAGGCGCGCCAGATCGTCGAGCGCCAGCCGGATCATCGCCTCCCGCTCGCCCAGGTTCGAACCCAGTCCCACGAAAGCCTTCACTTCTTCTCCCGCGTCACTTCGATCACCGCGCGGCCGCCGGTGGTCCAGCCCAGATTCTGCTTCGCGATCCGGACTCTCACACGCCGAACGCGAAAGCGTTCGAGAATCGTGTCGCCGGTGGCCGCCGCGAGGCGCTCGAGCAGATGGAAGCTCTCGCCCTCGACCACTTCTCGCACCGTGCGGTACAGCCCGTCGTAGTCCACCGCCTCGGAGAGCCGATCGCTGTGCTCGGCCGAATCGTCGGCCGGCTCGAGCTCGAGATCGACCTCCAGCCTCTGACCCGCCTCCTTCTCGTAGGGTCGGGCGCCGTGGTGGCCGAAGACCGAGAGCCCCTCCAGCCGAATGATCGCCACCCACCCTCCCACGGTGAAAGACGGCCGCGCCCAGCGGGCCGGCCGTCCGGAACGAGGCGGAGTCTAGGAGGGCCCGATTGAGAGGGTCAAGCAACGCCCGAGCCGGTCGATGGCGGCGTGGCCCGCTTCCCGGAACGTCACGCTAGACCGCCACTCCGTATTCTCGCAGCGCCTGATTGAGCGAGGTCTTGGTGTCGGTGCTCTCGCGGCGTTCGCCGATGACGAGCGCGCAGGGCGTGCCGAAGCTGCCGCCCGGGAACTTCCGCGGGCGAAATCCCGGGATCACGACGGCGCGCGAGGGAACACGACCCCGCGATTCCGCCGCGCGCTCGTCGCGCACGTCCACGATCGGCGTCGAAGCGGTGAGCACCACCCCCGCGCCCAGCACCGCGCCGGCCTCGACGTGCACGCCCTCGACCACGATCGCCCGCGAGCCCAGGAAGCAGTCGTCCTCGACGATCACCGGCTGCGACTGGGGCGGCTCGAGCACGCCGCCGACGCCGACGCCGCCCGACAGGTGCACGCGCTTTCCAATTTGCGCGCAGGAGCCGACCGTCGCCCAGGTGTCCACCATGGTGCCCTCGCCCACCCGCGCGCCAATGTTGACGAAGCCCGGCATCAGGATCACGCCGCGCTCGAGGAAACTGCCGTAACGCGCCACGCCCGGCGGCACCACGCGCACGCCGGCGGCCTCGAGATTGCGCTTGAGCGGGATCTTGTCGTGGAACTCGAAGGGCTCGAGCTCGAAGGTGCGCGAAACGCGCATGCGGAAGTAGAGTCCAATCGCTTGCTGGAGCCAGCCGTGCGTGATCCACTCGTGGCGCGTCCCGCTCGCGCCGCCCGGAGCGGGCTCCGCCACCCGGAGGTGACCGTCGTCGAGCGCCGCGATCGCGCCTTCGACCGCGCCGCGCAAGCCCCGATCGTCGAGCGGGCGCTTGCCCTCCCAGCCTTCGCCGATCCGCGCCCGCCAGGATTCGAGCGGGTACTCGGAGGCGGTCACGCCACGCCCTCGAGACGGGCGATCGCCTCGCGGCACTCTTCCGGTGTCGGCACCAGCGCGAAGCGGATGAAGCCGCGGCCGGCTTCGCCCAGATAGGATCCCGGCAGCGCCACCAGCCCCACGCGCAGCAGGGTATCGACGAACGCGACGTCGTCGCCGCCGGGAGCGGCGAGCCACAGGTAGAAGCTGGCCTCGCTGGCTTCGATCTTCCAGCCGCGCTTCGCGAAGTAGTCGAGGAACAGCCGGCGTTTGATCGCGTAACGCTCGCGCTGCTCGGCGGGATGCGCGTCGTCGTTCCAGGCGGCGATCGCCGCGGCCTGCACGAAGTCGGGGGTCGCGACGCCGGCGTTGGGGCGGAACCGGCGCAGCGCCTCGATCAGCCGCGGGTCGCCGGCCATGAAACCCGAGCGGTAGCCGGTCATCGCCGAGCGCTTGCTCAGGGTGTGGAAGGCGATCACGTTGTCGAGCCCGGTCTCGAGCATGCTGTGAGGGGCGCTGTCGAAATACACCTCGGCGTAGGCTTCGTCGGCGCCCACCCAGAAGCCGTGGCGGCGAGCCCAGTCGCCGACGCGGCGAAGCTCGTCGAGGGCGAGCGTCGCCCCGGTCGGATTGTGCGGCGAATTGAGCCACAGCAGCGCGGTGCGCTCCCAGATCGAATCCGGCACCCGCGCGGGATCGAAGTGCCAGCCGTCCCGAGAGCGCAGCGGCACCAGGTGAGGTTCGCCGCCGGCGTAACGCGCGCCGGCCTCGTAGACCGGGTAGCTCGGGCTCGGGATCACCACCACGCGTCGGCGCGACTCCGGCGAGAGCACCGCGAAGTGCAACAGGAACACCGCCTCCTTCGTGCCATTCACCGGCAGCACGTTCCGCTCGGGATCGGCCTTCACGCCGAAGCGGCGTTCGAGCCAGCGCGCGCACGCCACTCGCAGCTCGAGCTGCCCGGCGGTGGTGGGGTAGCTCGACATCGCGGGGATGGCGTCACGCAGCCGCTCGCGAATGAACTCGGGCGTGACCTCGCGCGGATCGCCCTGCGCGAAGCTGATGATCCGCACGCCCTTCGGCGCGAGCTGCTCGCGCCTGCGGTCCAGCAGGACGAACGGGTACTCGCGATCTCCCTCGAGCAGCGGGTGGAGCGGCGGCGCCGGGCGGGTCGCGGGCTTCATCGTGGCGGCTCGGACAGGAATTCGCGAAGCCACCGATAGGCGATGCCCAGATTCTCGATCGGGCAGTATTCCTCGCGCTGGTGCGCGAGTTCGGGAATGCCGGGACCGAAATTGAACGCCGGAACGCCGGCCTCGGTGAAGCGCGCCACGTCGGTCCAGCCCTGCTTGCCGGCGATTCGTGCGCCGAAGCGACTTACGAACTCTTTGGCCAGCGGGTGGTCCGCGCAGATCGCTCCGGCCGGCGCGGCATCCACGATGCGCAGTTCGAACTCGCTCGGCACCACCGAGCGCACGCGGCGCTCGGCCTCGGCCAGGGAGCGTCCCGGCGGAAAACGGTAGTTGAGATTCGCCACCAGCTCGTCGGGCACGACGTTGCGCGCGCGCCCGGCACGCATGGTCGTCACCTGCAGCGTCTCGCGGTACTCGACCCCCTGCAGCTGCACCGGATGCACCGGGAAGCGCGTCACCTCGGCCAGCCACGGCGCCGCGCGCTCGATCGCGTTGACTCCGGTCCACGGCCGCGCGCTATGGGCGCTGACCCCCGTGACCCGCACTTCGGCGTTCATCGAGCCGTTGCATCCCATCTCCGCCTGCAGACTGGTGGGTTCCAGCAGGATCGCGAGTGCCGATTGACGAAGCCACGGCATCTCCTCGAGCAGCCGACCGAGCGCGTTCCGGTCGGCCGGCCCCTCTTCGGCCTCGTAGAACACCATGGCCAGATCGAAACGCGATCGCGCGGGATCGAGCGTCTCGAGCAGCGCCAGCATCACCGCGTCTCCCGATTTCATGTCGGTGCTGCCCAGTCCGTAGAGCCGGTCGCCCTCGATTCTCGCGCGCTCGTTGCCGTTGGGCGGCACGGTGTCGAGGTGCCCCGCCAGCGTCAGCAACGCTCGCCCGCGCGCGGGGCCGCGCCAGACCAGCGAGTGCCGCGAACGGCGCACCTCGCCCTGCCCTGCCGCGCGCAGCCGGGATTCGACGAAATCGGCGATCGCGGCCTCGTCGCCCGTGACGCTCGGAATGTCCACCAGCCTGGCGAGCAGGTCGGCGAGCGACTCCGAAGTGATGGAAGGTTCGCGCAGCATGGTCAGTGGGGGTTGAAGGTAACCGGCAGGACCACCCAGACGGAAACCGCCCGGCCGTTCCAGCGGGCCGGCTCGAACGACCACTGCTCGACCGAACGCACCGCCGCAGCGTCGAGCATCGGGACCGAGGTGAGAATCGCCGTGGACAACACGGCGCCATCCTTGCCGACCCGGGCCAGGATTTCCACCGTTCCATCCACTCCCTCGTCCGCGGCGGAATTGGGGTAGTCGGGTGGGATCTGCTGAAGGACGCCGGGCGGCGATTCGATCGCCACGCCGGGCGCGAACGAAGGCGCCGAAAGACTGTCGGCCGCACCGACGCTGCAGACGGCGATCGAGCGGAGCGCGGTGTCCGCGGGCAGCGCCTCGACCGCCAGGCTCCGCAACGCCTCGGCCCGGCCCGCGAGCGGCAAGAGCGGGCTCCTTTGCTCGCCCCACTGGAATTGCGCGTAGCCCGCGTCGAGGTACAGCCAGGCGACGATCTCGGCGTGTCCCGCGATGAACGTCACGGTCAGATCCTCGCGGCGCGCCGAATCGCGCTCGCAGAATCCCCGCGCGGGGCTCGAGCCGAAGCCGGCGCCGTTGCCGAGCGCCAGGGCCTGGGCGAAGCGCGCGGTCCACGACGGGTTGAGCAGCGCGATGGAGGGCGAGCGACGGCCGGTGTAGACGCACGGCCGCAGGCTCCCGAACTTGACCGGCCGATTTCGCCACATCGCATGCTCGAGTCGCCCGCGTCGGGCGGCGCTCACCGAGCGAATCAGGGCCTCGATGCGCGTCGAATCCATCAGCGCCGCCCGGGGTTCGACGGAGGCCCGCGCCGGAACGGCCAGAATCAGCGGAACGAGTGCCAGAAAGGAAAGCCCTGCGCGAGCGACCGCGGACCGCCGACTTGCCCGCATGAAGAACGAATCCCTCCCACCCCGGCTCGAACCCTTCTGCGCCGACCGAATCGTGAAAGCTAGCACAAGCCGGCGCGCTTGCGATCCGAGGAGCGCGCTGGATAGCCTTGCGAGGTGAACCCCTCCCACGCACAGACTCGAGCGGCGGTCGCCGGGCCAACCTCCACGGCGCTCCGACTCTCGGGACGGGACGCTCTGGCGGTCCTGCACCGCATCTCGACTCAGTTCCTCTCCGATCTCGGTGCCGGCGAGCAACGCTTCACGCTGTTCTGCGACTTTCGCGGTCGCTTGCTCCATCGCGCGCTCGTCAGCCGTCTCGCCGACCAATCGATCTGGCTGCTGCGCGACGACGCCCCGGGCGCCGAGCTGGCGGCGTTCGTGGACGCCCATGTGTTCCGTGAAGAGGTCCGCATCGAGGACCTGAGCGACCGGCGCCATGAGTTCGGCTTTCCCGCCGCGGCGACCGACGAGCGCGCGCGCATCGAAGCCGGCCGGCCGCGGCACGGCCACGAGATCCGCGAGGAGTTCACGCCCTTCGAGGTCGGGCTCGCCCGCGAAGTGCACCTGAACAAGGGCTGCTTCACCGGCCAGGAGGCCCTGATGCGCCTCGTCACCTACGACAGCGTGCGCCGCCGGCTGGCGCGCGTCTCGGGCTCGGGCTCGACGCCCTCGACTCCGGCGCCACTCCGGCTGGCGGGCGACCGGGCTGGCGTCGTGACCAGCGCCCTGGCGGTGGAGGACGGCTGGATCGGACTCGCTCCCCTGACCTCGGCGGCGGGCGCGCCAGGGGCAACCCCGGCGCTCGAGGACGGCGGCCCGATCACCGCCGTGTTTCCGTTCCCGATCGAGCGGCCGCTCGGACTCCCCTGAGTCCCGCTCAGGCGCCTTCGGGCGCCGGCGGCTCGTCGTTCTCTTCCTCGACCACGATCGCGTCGGTGGTCAGCACCAGCGCGCCGATGCTGGCGGCGTTTTGCAGCGCGCAGCGCGTCACCATCGCCGGATCGAGGATGCCCGCCGCCTCGAGGTCCTCGTAGCGGCCGGTCAGCGCGTTGAACCCGATGCCGTTCCCGGCCTCGCGCAGCCTGGCCACCACCACTTCGGGCTCGGCGCCGGCGTTGGCCGCGATCTGCCTCGCCGGCGCTTCCAGGGCGTGCGCCACGATGTCGCGGCCGACCGCCTCGTCGCCCGCCAGCTCGAGGCGGCGCACCACGGGCTGGCAGCGGAGCAGCGCAACTCCGCCGCCCGGCACCACGCCCTCCTCCACCGCGGCGCGGGTCGCGGCCAGCGCGTCCTCGAGGCGCGAGCGCCGCTCGCGCAGCTCGACCTCGGTGGCGGCGCCGACCCGGATCACCGCCACTCCGCCGGACAGCCGCGCGATGCGCCGGCGCAGCCGATCCCGGTCGAAATCGGTCGTGGCGCGTTCCATCTCCTTCTCGAGCCGGACGAGCTGCTGCTGGACGCCCGAGGCGCGGCCCCCGCCTTGGACCAGCGTCGTGTGCTCCCGGTCCACGATGACCTTGACCGCCCGGCCGAAGTCGGCGGCCGTGAAGGCCTCGAGCGTTCGCCCGAGATCGGGAGCGAACAGTGTCGCACCGGTGAGCAGCCCGAGATCCTCGAGCGCTTCGCGACGCCGATCGCCACTCTCGGGCGCCTTGACCGCGATCGAGGCCAGCGTGCCGCGCAGCCGGTTCACCACCAGCATGGCCAGCGCCTCGCCTTCGACGTCGTCCGCCACCAGCAGGAGCGGCCGCCCGGCCTGGGCGGCGAGATCGAGAACCCCGAGCAGGTCGCGCACCGCGGAGAGCTTGAACTCGGTGAGCACGACGAGCGGCGTTTCGAGCGTCGCCTCCATGTTCTCGGGATCGGTGACGAAGTAGGGCGAGAGGTAGCCCCGGTCGAAGCGAACGCCCTCCACGACTTCGAGCGTGGTGTCCATGCCGCGCCCATCCTCCACCGTCACCACCCCGCGGCGGCCGACGCGATCCATGGCCTGCGCCACCAGCGCGCCGAGCGCCGCATCGTCGCCGGCGCTCACGCGCGCCACGCGCTCCACGTCCTCGCGGCCCTCGATCGGCCGCGCCATGGCGTGCAGCGCCTCGACCACTGCCGCGACCGCGCGGTCGATTCCGCGCTTGAGCGCCACCGGATTGTGGCCGGCGGCGGTGGCGCGCAGGCCACGGCTCACCAGTTCCTGCGCGAGCACGGTGGCGGTGGTGGTGCCGTCGCCCGCCACCTCGCCGGTCTTGATCGCCACCTCGCGCGCCAGCTGGGCGCCCATGTTCTCGAAGCGATCGGCCAGCTCGATCTCGCGCGAGATGGCGAGGCCGTCGTTGGTGATGGTGGGCGCGCCGGCGCCGCGATCGATCACGACGTTGCGACCGCGCGGTCCGAGCGTGACGCGCACCGCACCCGCCAGCTGATCCACGCCGCGGCGCAGCGCTTCGCGCGCCTGGTCGTCGAACTGCATCTGCTTGCCCATCAGGGCCGCCACTCGGCGAGGAACAGATTGGTCTCGCCGCGCACCTTCCCGCCGCGATTCGACGCGAACACCAGCCACCGGCCGTCGCGATTGAACATCGGGAAGCTGTTGAAGGTTTCGTCGCGCGTCACCGGCTCGAGCCGGCTTCCCACCACATCCACCAGGTCGAGGTTGAAGTTGCGCCCGCGCGGGTTGTCGTAGTTGGAAGAGAAGATCAGCCGCTTGCCGTCGGGAGTGAAGTAGGGCGCGAACGATGCGCCCGGCAGGTGCGTCACCTGGCGCTTGTCGCTGCCGTCGGCGCGCATCACCCACAAATTCATCTGGGTCGGCTTGACCAGATTCTGCGCGAGCCGTGCCCGGAACTGCGCCTCCCAGGTCGAGTCGCCGCGATCGTCGCGACGCCAGCAGATCCACTTGCCGTCGCGGGAGAAATAGGCGCCGCCGTCGTAACCGGGCTCCGAGGTCAGGCGCGTGAGGTCGGTGCCGTCGGGGTGCATCTTGTAGAGATCCACGTCGCCGTCGCGCACCGAGGTGAACACGATCCACCGGCCGTCCACCGACAGCGTGGCCTCGGCGTCGTAGCCATCGTGGTCGGTGAGCCGCTGGAGATCCGAGCCGTCGGGCCTGGTGGTCCAGATGTCGTAGCTGGGATAGAGGGGCCACACGTAGCCCTGCGAATAGTCGGGCAGCGGCGGACAGGAGTCGCCGCCGGCGTGGGTCGAAGCAAACAGCACGCGCTGATCGTGATCGTAGAAGTAGCCGCAGGTGCAGCGGCCCTTGCCGGTGCTCACGCGCGTGAGCTGTCCGGTGCTCATGTCCATCACGAATTCCTGATCGCAGCCCCAACCGTCGCGAGTCGACTGGAAGATCAGGTGATGGTCGTCGGACGACCAGTAGCCTTCCGCGTTCTCGCCGCCAAACGTGAGCTGCCAAAGATGCGCGAAGTGCCGCTCGCCGGGCCGGATCAGCGTATCCGCCGCCGCGGCGGTGGGCGGCACCGGCCGGAAGGTCGCGGCCGAAGCGCCTGCCGCGGGCAGCATCGCGAGCGTGAGCGCCACGAGGGCGCCCCGCGCCGCGCGCGTCATGGCCTCCTCCCCAACGTCACCAGCACATCCTGCTCGGCGTCCTTGCGCTTGAACGTGATGCGCACCTGCTGCCCCGGCTTTCGCGAGCGCAGCGCGTAGGTGTAGTCGTAGATGTTGTCGATGCGGATGCCGTCGAACTTCACGATCACGTCTCCTCCCTGGATTCCGGCGGTGGCGGCCGGGCCACCGGCGCGGACTCCCGACAGCAGCACGCCGCCTTCGGTCTGCATGTAGTCCGGAATGGTGCCGAGGTAGGCGCCGTAGCCACCGCCGCCGGCGATGCGTCCGACCGAGCTGTCGGCCTCGGCCTTGCGGTAGGGCGAACGCGGCCGCGCGTCGAGCGATTCGACCAGGGCGGTTGCGAAGTCCGAGATCCTCGCGATCCCATCGGCGTAGATCTTGTCCCAGGTGTCGCTGGGCTTGTGGTAGTCGGGGTGCGCGCCGGTGAACAGCATCAGCACCGGCACCTGCCGCTTGTAGAACGACGAATGGTCGCTCGGCCCGTAGCCGTCGGACGAGGTCTTGATCACGAAAGTCTGGCCGGCCGCGCGGGCGTCGTTCACGTTGACGACCAGCGCCGGGAACGCGGCGGAGGTCCCGACCCCCATCACCATCAGCTTGTCGTCGCGGAGCCGCCCGACCATGTCCATGTTGAGCATGGTCTCGACGGTCTCCAGCGGCACCGGCGGATCGTCCACCAGATGCGAGGAGCCGAGCAGCCCGCTCTCCTCGCCGGTGAAGGCACAGAACAGCAGATTGTGCTCGGGCCGCCAGCCCGACTTCATGCGCGCCTCCACCGAACGTGCCACGCCCAGCACCGCCGAGACGCCCGAGGCGTTGTCGTCGGCGCCGACGTGGGCGACGTGCGAGTCCGGCGCCAGCGAGCCTTCGCCCCCCATGCCGAGATGGTCGTAGTGCGCGCCGACCACCAGCGTGCGGGTGGTGTCCCGGCCATGCACCATGCCGGCGACGTTGCGGGTCGAGGCGCGGGTGCGCTTGAGCGTGACGGTGATGGTCACGGATTCGGGCAGCGCCAGGCTGTGCGGCTGGGCGCGCGACTCGATCGCCTCCTGCGCGGCCGCGAGCGTCAGGCCCGCCGGCTTCAGGATCTCGCCGGCGACGCGCTCCGAGATCGTGGCGGCGAGCAATCCGCTCGACATGTAGCCGGCGCCCTCGGTGCGCGGCGGGCGCAACGGCTCGCCGGCGTGGTAGCGCGGCCCGTTCACCACCAGCAGGCCGAGCGCCCCGTGCTCGCGCGCGTTGATGGCCTTGGTGCGCAGCTCGGCGTAGGGCGTGTTGACGTTGCCGTCGAATCGGCTGGTCGAATCCATCTCGCCCGGCTCCTGGGTGAGCACCAGCACCAGCCGGTCGTGGACGTCGATCCCTGCGTAGTCGTCGTACTCGTAGCCTGGGGCGCTGATGCCGTAGCCGGCAAACACGACGCCGGCGCGCAGTGTGCCGTTGGTCGAGAAGCCGAGCGGCTGCATCTCCCCGCCGGCCGAGACGCTCACCGGGCCAACGCTCACGGCGCACGGATCGCCGACCGTGACGCCGGTCGTGACTTCGAACGGCTGGAAGTAGCCACCCTCGCCGGCGAATGCCGGCGCGAGCCCCAGGCTCATCATGCGCCCGGCGATGTAGTCGGCCGCGGAATCAATGCCGGCAGTGCCGATGCCGCGGCCCTCCCAGCGGGGAACGGCCAGAGTCTTCACGATCTCCTTGAACCAGAGCGAGTCCGGCGCCGGCTTCGCAGCGACGCTCTTCGAGGTGCCGGTCTTCGGCGCCATCGTCACGCGCGCGAGCGCGGCCCCGCCTACGGGGAGCGCGAGCACCGCCAGCGCCAGCGAGGGCGCCACGAGCCGCGCCGCTCCGATTCCCCGGCGGGCGTTCACGACTGCTCCTCCCAGATCAGGCGCATGCCCTTCAAAGTGAGGGCCTCGTCCACCCGGTTGATGGTTTCGCACTCGGGAGCGATCAGGCGGGCAAGTCCCCCGGTGGCAATCACGTGCGGGGTGCCCTTCATCTCGAGCGCGAGGCGACGGACCAGCGCGTCCACCTGGCCGGCCGTGCCCCAGATCATGCCGGCCTGCAGCGCCTCCTCGGTGGTGCGGCCGAGCGCGCGCGCCGGACGCCGCAGCTCGACACGTGGGATGCGCGCGGCGCGGCGGAACAACTCCTCGGCAGCGGTCAGCACGCCGGCCACGATCACGCCGCCGACGTAGGCGCCCTGCTTCGAGACGCAGTCGAAGGTGGTCGCGGTGCCCAGATCGACCACGATCGCCGGCGTGCCGTAAATCGCTCGAGCGGCGACGGCGTTGGCGATCCGATCGGCGCCGACCGAGCCCGGATCGTGGTAGCGGATCGGCAGGCCGCGCGCGGTCGCAGCGGTCACCTCGACCGGCGGCTTGCCAGTCAGGGTCTCGAGCGCGCGCAGCCACTGCAGGGTGAGCGAAGGCGCCACCGAGCAGAGCACCGCACCCATCCCGCGGCCCTCGATCCCGCCGTCGCGACGCAGCAGCGCCTCGAGCTGCAGGCTCACTTCGTCGGCGGTGGCGCGGCCGCTGGTGAGCCGCCAGAAGTGCACCGGCTCCTTGCCGCGGAACACGCCGACCACGGTCTCGCTGTTGCCGACATCCACCGCCAGCAGTCCACGCGGTGGAATCCGGCGCCGCGCGCGGCGACCGGCGGACTCGGTTCTACGACTGAGGGACATGTTGCTCCCGGGGGGCCGCGGCGTCGGTCCGGCGGCGACGCGCCACGAAGTAGGACAGCCCGACGCTCAGGAAGTAGAGCGCCGTCATCGGAACTCCCATCACGATCTGCGCGGTCACCACGTCGCCGGGCGTGATGATCGCGGTGAGGAAGAACACGAGCACGATGGCGACACGCCACTGCTTGAGCAGGAAGCCGGGCGTCACCAGTCCGATCGCGGTGAGCGTCATGGTCACGAGCGGCAGCTGGCACACCAGACCGCAGGCGAGCGCCATGTTGTACACGAAGCCCAGCAACGAACCCAGCCGGATCTCGGCGACCATGTTGGGGGTCATGAAGCCGCCCAGCACCTGGATCACCAGTGGCACCACGTAGCCGTATGCTGCCCACGCACCGAGCGCGAACAGCAGCATCGACGCCATGGCCATCGGCAGCACCCAGCTGCGTTCGCGCTTGAGCAGGCCCGGCAGGACGAAGTTCCAGATCCGGTAGAAGACGATGGGCAACGCGATGAACAGGCCGAGGATCAACGCCAGCTTGAACCGCTCGTTGAACGCCTCGAGCGGCGACAGCACCACCGCGCGCTTGACGGTGCGCGCGATGATGTCCTCGAGCACGCGTGGCGCCAGCAGCCACCCGCCGATCGCGCCGATCACGCAGGCGATCAGCGAGTGCATCAACACCCAGCGCAGCTCCTCGAGATGCTGGAGGAACGGCATCTCGCCGGTGACCCGCGGATCGTCGGGGCGCAGCCGAGGGCGCGGAGTCACGGGCGGGCCTCCGCGCGCGCCGGCGTGATCTCGACGTC
Source organism: Candidatus Sulfotelmatobacter sp. (assembly GCA_035498555.1). Classification (NCBI taxonomy): domain Bacteria; kingdom Pseudomonadati; phylum Acidobacteriota; class Terriglobia; order Terriglobales; family Candidatus Korobacteraceae; genus Candidatus Sulfotelmatobacter; species Candidatus Sulfotelmatobacter sp. Next base: position 129 of record DATKAB010000106.1, on the reverse strand, counting down.
ACCGGCCAGCACGGTGACGAGCCGACCGTGCCGCTCGAGCACCAGCGCGCCGTTGTCGTCGAGGTCGCGCGCGACGCCGCTCACCACGCCCTCCGAGGTCACCACGCGCAGCTCGCGCCCCCAGAATCC
>DATKAB010000105.1 GCA_035498555.1 Candidatus Sulfotelmatobacter sp. | reverse complement strand
CGGCTTCTCCCCCGCGAGCAGCTGATACTCGGCGAGATGCGCGATCATGTCGTCGGGCCACAGCACGAACCCCGAATCCGCCGGGATCGAGCGCCACAACGAATGGAGCGTTGCGTCGTACTGCACGTACGCCGCTCGCCGGGCCACGGAATAGCGAGCCCCGAGCGCCAGCGCAAACACGATCAAGATCCCGCTCACCGCGACGATCGCCCGTGCGCCACGCCTTGCGACCGGTAGCGAAGCCACGGCCGCCGGCGCCTCCGCCAGACTCAGCATCATCGCTGGCAGGAAATAGCTCGACGGATCGGGCACGCCGTAGACGAATGAGTAGGTCACCGACAGCGCCGCGCACGCGAACAGCGCGAGCCGCGCCGGCGCTCCGGGTGCGCGCGCGCGCCACGCCCAGATGGCCATCAGCGCCACACCGGGGAGGAGCCACGGGTAGACGTGAGTCGCGATCAGCCTGCGCTGCACGGGATCGGGCGCAAATCGTCCGAGGTAGAGCAGGTACTCGCCGCCCATGATGTGGCGCAGCGCGCCCGCCACTCCCGCGCCCATGCCACCCCACTGAACCCGCGCGGGATGCGCCGCGCGGTAGAAGACGTAGCCGTAGGACAGCAACGGAAGCGCAGCGGCGAGCACCCCGATCGCGATCACGTTCCAGCGCCGGGGCCGCGAACCCCACCATTTCGCGCACACGGCCAGCGTGAACGGCGCGATCACGAAAACGGAAGTCCGGTGATGCGCGAGGCCCAGCCCGCACACCAACCCCCAGATCCCTCCGTCGCGCGCCGAGAGCGGGCGGGCAGCCTCGAGCAGCTGAATCCCTGCCAGCGCCGCCAGCGCCACCCAGGCCAGGTGCCAGCTGTTGACCTCGGCGAGCGTCGCATCCAGCGTCCACGCCGGATTGAAGGCCAGGGCCGTGACCGGCAGCAGCGCGACCCAACGCGCGGCGCGGGCCTCGACGCCCGCGAACCGCAGCAGCCGCGCCGCCAGCGCGTGCACGAGGCCAAGCGCCGCCGCACCACCCAGCGCGCTCCACAGATTGGCGGCTCGATCCCACGAGGCGCCGGCCGCGTGGACGAGAGCGACGAACGCGTGGCCGATCAGCGTGTAGAGCGGATAGCCGGTCGGATGCGAGAGCCCGAAGGTCGCCAGCACCAGCGTGAACTCGCTGCCATCCTTGTCGCTCGAAACGCCGGGCACGACCAGCGCGTAGGCAGCGAATGCCACCAACGCGACCGCGGCCGCCCACCGAGCTTCGCCCGAGGTCGGGCCCGTGCTGCGTCGCTCGGCCGAACGTAAGTGCGCGCGCTCGCTCACGCTGGCAGTCTGTCACAGCCTTCGCATCGCGCATAGCGTTCGAAGTGCGGAGAAGCGCACGAACCATGCCGCCGCCGGACCACGGGCCTCATGTTCCGCTCGCGACCGGCCGAAAATGCGACGGACGACTATCCCGTGGAGCCTCGGCGCCCCGCCCCCGCAGCGCCGGTCTCGAGACCGTCCGAGGTCGCCGTGATCCGAGATCTGTTCAAGCGCTGGACCTCGCGCCCGAAGCCCGAGGAGACAGGCGCGCCGGAAGCTCCCGAGCCGGTCGACGCGCCAGCGCAGGCCGCGCCCGAATCGCCTCCCGCCGCGGTCCCCACGCCAACCGAGGCGGCTCGCCCCGCCACGGCGCGCCCGGTTCATCCGGTCGAGGCCACCGAGAGCTCGCTCCAGCGTTCGTTGCGCTGGCGATTCAAGGTGCTGCTCGATCGCGCCACACGCGAGGAGCTGCAGTCCGATGGCCCCAGGATCGCCTCGCGCATCTGCGCGCAGGACTCGAACCTGGTGCGCCAGCCGCCGACCGCCGTCCAGGAGGCGCTGCGCGTCGCCCGCAATCCGATGTCGAGCTACGGGCAGGTGATCGCGCTGTTCGAGCGCGACCCCGCGCTCGCGCCGGCCCTGCTGCGCCACGCCAATTCCGCCTTCTACCGCCGCGAGGGTCCGCCGCTGGTCTCGCTCCACGACGCCGCGCACCGTATCGGCATGGGTGGCATCGATGCGGTGCTCACCTCGGCGATGGTGAGCGGACTGTTGTGCAAGCCGGGCGGGATCTACGACGACTACGTGCAGAAGGTCTGGACGCACATGCGCTGCACCGCGCCGCTCGCGCGCTGGCTCGCCCCCGCGTTCGGCGTGGATCCCGAAAAGGCCTGGGTCTACGCGCTGCTCCACGACGTCGGCAAGCTGATCGTGTTCGATCATCTCACTTCGCTGCGCGGTGAATGGCGTCGCGAGCTGAAAATTCCGCCTGCCTACTTCCATCAGCTGCTCGCCCACGTTCACGAACCGCTCGGCGGGCTCGCGATGCTCAAGTGGGGACTTGGCGGCGAAGCAGCACGCGTGGTCTCCGAGCATCACCGCCGGGTCGCTCCGCCGACTCGCGATCCCCATGCCGAGCTGGTTCATGTCGCGGAGGCGCTCGACATCGCACACGCCAACAAGCGCGAGTTCGACTGGGAGGCGGTGTGGCGCGACGGCGCGATCCATGTCGATCGCGCGGAGGTGGAGAGGCTGCTGCCCGAGTGGGAACCCGAGGCGTGATTTCCGCGCGACCCCGGGCTCGATTCGTGGCCGTGGCGTTCGCCGCGGCACTCTGGCTCGCGGCCGGCCTGGCGCACGCCCATTCGCCGAGGCGCGATCGACACGGCGACGAGATCGGCAAGGCCTCGTATCTCGGGAAGCAATTCGACCATCGCCCGACCGCGAGCGGCGAGCTCTACGACCCCGAGCGGCTCACCGCCGCGCATCCGCGACTGCCGTTCGGCACCTACGTGCGCGTCACCAATCTCGAGAATGGTCGCAGCGTGCGTCTCCGCATCAACGATCGTGGGCCGTACGGGAAGGGCCGGGTCATCGACGTCTCGATGCGGGCCGCGCGGCAGCTCGGTTTCCTGCAGCAGGGGATCGCGCGGGTGCGGGTCGAGGTGGACGACGACCGCAACGCCGCCCGCCTCGAACCCTGAGCGCCGCTCAGACCAGCGGTGAGAGCAGCGCCCCCGACACTCCCGCGAACAGCATGATGAACTGAAGGGCGAGTGCGGTGAGCACCACGCCGCGCCCGCCGAGCCGGCTCGAGCCCGGCCAGGCCGACAGGTGCTGCGTCACCTTCTGCGCCGAGATCGGCCCGACCAGCGCGAGCGCTGTCATCACCGGGATCAGATCGCTGGGCGTGACGCGCAGGCTCTGCGTCGCGACGAAGCCCGCCACCAGCGCCGCGAACGCCACCCACGTCCACAGCCCCGCGGGCCCGCGCCACGGTCGCGTCGGCAGCGCGAATGCCATCACCGTGGAGAGCGTGAGCACGCCGAGACGTCCGAGCAGCACGTCTCCGACGAAGTGGAGCAGCCGCGCGGGCCGGAAGCGAAGCGCCGACAGCGGGCCGTCGAAGGCGCTGAAATTGAACCAGTCGCCGAGCGACTTGGAGAGCAGCACGTAGCCGCCGCCGCACGCCAGCCCGACCGTGAGCACCAGCGCCAGGCAATGCTTCGGCTGCTCGGCGACGCGACAGGCGATCGCCGCCCCGATCAGCCACAACGCCAGCGGATGGACGAAAAAGGCCGCCGAAAGCAGCAGGCCGGCGGCCATGCTGCCGAGATAGCCCGGCACGTGCCGCAGCACGAGCAGGCCGGCGAGCCCCAGTGCCAGCGCCAGCGGTTCGGGGCGCGCGGCCTCCGGGTGCCCGGTCAACACCGTCAATCCCAGCAGCAGAATGCCCCCGCTCGCCACACCGAGCGTCCAGCTCTTGGTCTCGGAGCGGACGATGAGGAGCGCGAACCCGGCCGCGACCAGTGACGCCAGCAGCGACACGAAGCGAGCTTCCCAGAGCTGAGGCCCGAAAATCGTGACCATCCACGACACCACCCAGGGGAAACCCGGCATGGGCGAAAGCGCCTGCGGCGTCGGGGGCGCCTGATACGCGAGATCCCCCGAGGCGAATCGCACCGCATGGTCGAGCATCAACCCATCGTCGGGCGACACCAGCCGCGCCGCGGGAAAGCGCGCCGAGGCGAGCGCAATGAAGGTGACGCAGGCAAATCCGGAACAGCACCAGAGCAACGTGCGAACCGATCGAGTGAACATGGCGAGGCTCTCCGAACCAGCGGCGGCATCCTCGAGGGGTTGATCGAGGCCGGGTGCCCATACCTATCGACGCGGATCGAGACGGACGACACCTCGAATGGAGCCGGGGCGCCGAAACCGGCGCCCGATTCGGGCGAAATCGCAGCTTTCCGGAGTCGTGCGTCGCGAATCGAGTCGCTCGATTTCGGCGAATTGCGATTCGCCGCGCCGCGGGGCTCGAATTGGGGAAAACTCAGCGGCGCGGGGTTGCCGCTTTTCGCGTAGACTGCCGCGCTCGATGAAGCGCTCCCGGCCGTACCGCGCGCTGGCGGTGATCCCCGCGCTCCTGATCCTCGTCGGCGCGCCGCTCTTGAACGGCGTGCCCGGTTACGTCTTCGGGCTGCCGGTCATGCTGGCCTGGATCGTCGGCTGCGTCCTTGCCACCTCGCTGACCATGGCGGTGATCGCGGCGCTCGATCGCCGGCGCGACCGTGAAGAGCGCGGCGGGGCGGAGCCGCGATGAGCCCCGCGCTCTTCATCCTCGCGCTGTTCCTTGCGATCTCTTTCGCGCTCGGGCTGATGGCCCGGCGCGGCCGCACCATGAATCTCGAGCAGTGGACGGTGGCGGGCCGCGGCTTCGGCGCGCTGTTCGTGTTCCTGCTGATGGCGGGCGAGATCTATACGACGTTCACCTTCCTCGGCGGCAGCGGCTGGGCCTACGGCCGTGGGGCGCCGGCCTTCTACATCATCTGCTACGGCGCGATCGCCTTCACCATCTCGTACTTCCTCCTGCCCGCGATCTGGCGCTTCGCCAGCCGGCACCAGCTTCATTCGCAGGCCGATTTCTTCGCGCTCAAGTTCAACAGCCGGCCGCTCGGCGTGTTGGTCGCGCTGGTGAGTTTCGCCGCCTGCGTGCCCTACCTCGTGCTCCAATTGAAAGGCCTCGGCATCATCGTCTCGGAGACTTCCTACGGCACGATTTCGCCGAACGTGGCGGTGTGGCTGACCACGGTGGCGCTGGTGACCTACGTGATCGTGTCGGGCGTCCACGGTTCGGCGTGGACCGCGGTCCTGAAGGACGTGATGATCCTGGGCGTCGCCGTCGGGCTCGGCATCTATCTGCCACTCCACTACTACGGCGGCTATCAGTCGATGTTCGAGGCGATCGAGCGCGCCCGGCCCGGATTCCTCACGCTTGCACCGCGCGGCATGAGCGTCAGCTGGTTCGTCTCGACGATCGTGCTGACCGCGGTCGGCTTCTACATGTGGCCGCATGCGTTCGCCTCGGCCTATACCGCGCGCAACGAGGACGTGTTTCGCAAGAACGCGGTGGTGATGCCGCTCTATCAGCTGGTCTTGCTGTTCGTGTTCTTCACTGGCTTCGCCGCCATCCTGCAGGTGCCGGGCCTCAAGGGCGCCGATGCCGATCTGTCGCTGCTGCGACTGTCGAAGCTCGCGTTCTCGCCCGCGCTGGTCGGCCTGATCGGCGCCGCCGGGCTGCTCACCGCGATGGTGCCGGGCTCGATGCTGCTCATGACCGGCGCCACGATCCTGGCCAAGAACGTCTACGGCGCGCTCGCGCCCCGGGCCGGCGAGGCCGCGATCTCGCGCCTCGCGCGCGCGCTCGTGCCGCTGTTCGCGCTGCTCGCCGCGCTGCTCACCATCCATGGAGGCGAGGCGATCGTGCCGCTGCTCCTGCTCGGCTACAGCGTGGTGACGCAGCTGTGCCCCGCGATCTACCTCGGGCTCTCGGAGCGGCCGTGGATCACCTCGACGGGCGTGATCGCGGGCATTCTCGCCGGCGAAGCCACGGTTGCGGCGGTCAGCATCTCGGGCGCGACGCTCGCCAAACTGTTCCCGGGCTGGCCGAGCGTGATCACCGATCTCAACATCGGGATCGTCGCGCTGATCGGGAACTCCGTGGTGATGCTGGTGGTGAGCGCCGTGACGCAGCCCGCTCAGCGGCCGAACGTGAAAGCCACCGCCGGATAGCCCACGAAGTGATAGAGGCTGGCCGGCGCGGTGGCGCCGATGCCCAGCTCGCGCACCGGCAGCTCGGGCCAGCCCACCGAGGTGGCGTAGGCGATCGGGTGCGCGACGGCCTGGTTCGCGCTCGCGGAAGAATTCCCGCGCGCCAGCCGCTCGACCAGCAGCAACCCGAAGGGCACCGAGAAGCGCCCGCACCAGGTCCAGCGATAATCGGTCGGGTGCTCGGGATCCACGAAGGTGGCGAACAGATCGCGCGCCTTCTCGGTCGTGACCGGCCCCGAAAGCGGGCCGCGCAGGATGCCGAGATCCTTGTCGAGCGCCTTCTGGTAGGCCTCGATGCCGCCGTCGCCAAACACCACCTGCTTGAAGTCGGGCCCGTAGTGGATACCGTCGGTCGAGATCGCGACCGCGACGTCGCGCCCAAGCTGCTGGCCGCGAGCGCGGAGCGCGTCGAGCAGCGCCGCGCCGAGCTGGTCGCTGAGCGCGGTGAGCCGGTCGAATCCCACCGCCGGCACGAGGATCGGCACGATCTCGAGATCGGGCCGCAGGTGCCGCAGCCAGTAGACCAGCGCCTCGATCGAGTGCTCGGAATCGTGGATCGCCGCGTCCTGAGTCCAGGAATCCTTCGGCAGTCGCCTGAGGAGCTCCTGGCGCAGCCTCGAGACCGGCACTTCGCCGTCGGGGGTCCGCCAGGCGCGATAGGGATCGAACACCAGCCGCTCGGTGGGCGCGAAGCGGCGGTAGCGATGGAACACGCCCACCAGCACCACGGTCTTCGCGGTGATCAGCGGCAGCACCTTGCGATAGACGCGGCCGGCGTACAGGTAGTCGTCGTGCGGGCAGATCACCGCCGGAACGCCGGGCGCGGGTGCCAGGCCGAGCGAGTCGGGCGAAGGCCCGGAGGCCGAAAGCTCCCACACTCGCGCCATCTGATCGGCGCGGTACGCGAAGCCGATCGAGTCCCGCTGCCCGCGCAGATCCAGCGCGCGCGACGGAATGCCCATCTCGGCCCGCACCTGCTCGAGCGTGGGCGGCGTCACCGGCGGAGTCGTCGAAGCATTCTGCGCGTGCACGGAGGGGGCGAGGAGCGCGGCCAGAAGGACCAGCCCTCTACGCAAGATTGTGGAAGACCTTCTGCACGTCTTCGTCCTGCTCGAGCAAGTCCACCATGCGCAGCACCTCGGTGGCCTGGTTCTCGGGCAGCTGCATCGGCGTGGTGGCGACGTACTCGGCCTCGGCCGAGATCGGCGTGAGGTGGCGGCTCTCGAGCGCCTTCTGCATCTTGCCGAAGTCGGCGAACGCGCAACGGATCAGGAGCTGAGGCTCGCCCTTGTCGCTGATGCTCTCGCCCATCTCCTCGAGACCGTGATCGATCAGGTCGAGTTCCAGCTCCTCGGCATTGATGCCTTCCGGCTTCAACCGGAACACGCCCATCTTCTTGAACTGGAAGCTCACGCTGCCGGTCTGGGCCAGATTGCCGCCGCCCTTGGTGAAATGGTTGCGGATGTTGGACACGGTGCGGACCGGATTGTCGGTCGCGCACTCGACGATCACCGCGATGCCGTGCGGCCCGTAGCCCTCGTAGAGGATCTCGTCGAAATTCGCCTGGCCCTGGCCCGAAGCGCGCTTGATCGCCGCCTCGACCTTGTCCTTGGGCATGTTGATGGCGCGCGCGTTTTGCATGATGCGGCGCAACGACGGATTGGAATCCGGGTTCGGGCCGCCGGCCTTGACCGCGATCGTGATTTCCTTGCCGATGCGCGCGAACGCCTTGGACATCTTGTCCCAGCGCGCGAACATCGTGGCTTTGCGAGTTTCGAAGATGCGTCCCATCGGAGGTCCCGTTTCGTGAGCGTGTCTCGAGGCCCATCCGGGCCCGCCGAACTCGGAAACTTAGGCGCTGGGGCCGCGCCTGTCGAGCCGGCTTCCGCGTTCGCGCCACGGGGCTGGCCCCGCTCGTGCGCCGGCCCTCGTTCCCCGCTATGCTCCCCTGCCGCGATCGCAACCCCTGGGAAGGAGGCGCCATGTCCATCAAGCAAGCGTCGAAGGTTCCCGCCGAGCCGGTCAGCGCCGGCCGGGGCACCACGCGCCAGATCCTGATCGGCCCCGACGAGGGCCCGCACTTTGCGATGCGGCGATTCATCATGGAACCGGGCGGTGGAATCCCCGCGCACACCAACACCGTCGAGCACGAGCAGTACGTGCTCTGCGGGCGCGCGAAGCTCGGCATCGGCGACCAGGTGCGCGAGGTCAGCGCCGGCGACGTGGTCTACATCCCGGCCGGCACTCCGCACTGGTACGAAGTGCAGGGCGGCGAGAAGTTCGAGTTCCTGTGCGTGGTCCCCAATCTGCCGGACAAGATGGAGATGTCGAAGAAGTAGCGACCTTCGGGAGAACTCATGCCGGAAGCGGCCGAGCAGAAGAGCGAGAAGAGTTCCAGGGAATCCGAGAGCGCAGCGCCCGTCGATCAGCTGGTGGTGACCGAGCACCGGGTGCGGATCGACGGGAAGGACGTGCCCTACACGGTCACGACCGGCACGATCGTGCTGAAGGAAGAGTCCGAGAGGAAGGGTGACGAGGCCGGGAAGTTCGAGGGCGAGAAGCCGCGCGCGAGCGTGTTCTTCATCGCCTACACGCGGAGTGACGTCACCGACGTCACCCGGCGGCCAATCACGTTCTCCTTCAACGGCGGACCGGGCTCCTCTTCGGTGTGGCTGCACCTCGGCGTGCTGGGTCCGCGCCGCGTGGCGATGGACGAGATCGGCAACCTGCCGCCTCCGCCCTACCGGCTCGAGGACAACGCCCATTCGCTGCTCGATCAGACCGATCTGGTCTTCATCGACCCGGTGAGCACCGGCTACAGCCGCGCCGTGGTCGGCGAAAAGGCGCGGGAGTTCCACGCCTTCAAGAAGGACATCGAGTCGGTTGGGGATTTCATTCGGCTCTACACCTCGCGCTACCGGCGCTGGCTCTCCCCCAAGTTCCTGATCGGCGAGAGCTACGGCACCACGCGCGCCGCGGGCCTCTCCGGCTATCTTCAGGAGCGGCACGGCATGTTCCTGAACGGAGTCATGCTGGTCTCGTCGATCCTCGACTTCGGCACCGCGCTGTTCGAGCATTCGAACGAATCGGCCTACGTGTTCTTCCTGCCCACCTACGCGGCCACGGCCTGGTATCACCAGCGGCTCGGGCCCGAGCTGCAGAAGGATCTGCGCAAGACGCTCGACGAGGTCGAAGCGTTCGCGACCGGGCCTTATCTGGCCGCGCTCATCAAGGGCAGCGCCTTGCCGGCCGACGAGCGCGCGCGCGTCGCTGCGCAGCTCTCGCGCTACACCGGGCTGTCGCCCGACTACCTCGACCGCTGCAATTTGCGCATCGAGATCATGCGCTTCACCAAGGAACTCCTGCGCGATCAACGTCGCACCGTGGGTCGGCTCGACAGCCGCTTCACCGGCATCGACCGCGACGCGGCCGGCGAGATCTCGTCCAACGATCCCAGCTTCACCAACGTGATCGGACCCTACACCGCGGTGTTCAACGACTACGTCCGCGGCGAGCTGAACTTTCAGAGCGATCTCCCCTACGAGATCATCAGCCTCAAGGTGAACGAGGCGTGGAAGTTCGACGAGCACGAGAATCGCTTCGTGGACGTGAGCGAAACGCTCCGGAAGGCGATGTCCATCAACCCGCACCTCAAGGTCTACGTGGCCAACGGCTACTTCGACATGGCCACGCCCTACTTCGCCACCGAATACACGTTCAACCACCTGTCTCTCGATCCGAGCCTCGCCGCCAACCTCTCGATGGGTTACTACGAGGCCGGCCACATGATGTACATCCACCAGCCCTCGCTGGTGCAGATGAAGAAGGAGCTGGCGGCGTTCCTGAAGGGGGCGGTGCCGGCGTAGCCCGAGGGTTGCCGGAACCCCGAAAAAACCGTCGTGCGGCCGAAGGCGCGGTGGGAGAATTGCGGCCGGCGGCGCTCGACCTCGCGCGCCGCCATTCGGGACACATCCCCGGAGGCCGCCCATGTTCTTCCACCGGTCGCGCCCGTGCGGGCCGCGCTTTACGCTCGCTCTGTTCCTCCTCGCTCTTGGCTTCGCCCCCCGCGGAGCCTCCGCCGACACTCTCCTGCGCATGGTGAGCGATCCCGGCGACTACATTGGCAACGGACACAGCTTTCTGTTCACGCCGGCCCAGGGCACGTTCTCGACCAGCGGATCCGGCCATCCCGCCGTGGAAGTGAGCTTCTCGAACTCGACCGAGTTCTGGTACCTCGATTTCGCGTCGCCGCAATCCCACGCGCTCACCCCCGGCCACTACGTCGCGGCCCGCCGCTATCCGTTCCAGGGGGCCGGGGAGCCCGGCCTGAGCGTCTCGGGAGACGGCAGCGGATGCAACACGCTGACCGGCGAGTTCACCATCCGCCAGATCACGGTCGATGCGAGCCAGCACGTCACCTCGTTCTGGGCGACGTTCGAGCAGCATTGCGAAGGCATTAGCCCCAGGCTCACCGGCGAGATCCGGATCAATGCCGACACCTCGCTGTACGTCACCTCGCCGTCGGATCTCACCGTTCAACTGAACACGCCGATCTCGATCGCCGTGCAGGCGGTGGATGCCCTGGGTTACCCGGTCACGTTGTCGTGCGACGCGCTCCCCGCCGGCGCCTCATTCGTCGATCACGGCGACGGCACGGGAACGCTGTCGTGGCCGGGCGGCGCCACCAGCTTGGGTGACGTCGCGCTGCAGTTCCACGCGCTGGACAACCACGGCAAGCAGGCGACCTGCTCGAGCTACGTTCATGCGTTCGGTCCCGACCTGCTCAAGCTGGCCAGCGATCCCGGCGACTATATCGGCGGCGGCCAGAACTATCTGCTCACTCACGCCGACGGCGCCTTCACGCTGCAACGCCTCGGAACCAACGGCGTGCAGGTCAATTTCGCGGGCTCGGGCCTCGATTGGGAGCTCGAGTTCGTCCCTCCCGCGGGCCACGACCTGACGCCGGGCGCCTATGTCGGCGCGCATCGCTATCCGTTCCAGGCCAGCACCGAGCCGGGGCTCGACATCTCGGGCAACGGGCGAGGATGCAATCAGCTCTCGGGACTCTTCATCGTCCGCCAGATCACG
>DATKAB010000104.1 GCA_035498555.1 Candidatus Sulfotelmatobacter sp. | reverse complement strand
GCTTCGGCCGGCTCTTCGGATCTTTCGTGCACCTTCGCCACCAGCATGTAGATCGACGGCACCACCAGCAGCGTGAACACGGTGCCGATGATCATTCCGGATACGAGCATGATGCCGATGCTGTTGCGTGCTCCGGCGCCGGGCCCGTGCGCGAAGATAAGCGGCAGGTGGCCGAACACGGTGGCCGCGGTGGTCATGAGAATCGGCCGCAACCGCGTGCCGGCCGCTTCGATCACCGCGGCGAGCTTGCCGAGCCCTCGCTCCTGCAGCTCGTTCGCGAACTGGACGATGAGGATGCCGTTCTTCGCCACCAGACCGACCAGGGTGATCAGCCCCACCTGGCTGTAGATGTTGAGCGTGGTGAAGCCCATGAACGAGAAGAACAGCGCGCCCGCGACCGCCAGCGGCGCCGAGCCCGCCAGGATCACGAACGGATCGCGGAAGCTCTCGAACTGCGCCGCCAGCACCAGGAAGATCAGGATCGCCGAGAGCAGGAACACGCCGAGGAACGCGCCACCTTCGGTGCGCAGCTGGCGCGACTCGCCCGCGTAGTCAATGGTGTAGCCGGGCGGCAGGATCTTCTTCGCCTCGGTCTCGAGCGCGCCCAGGGCCGCGTCGAGCGACACGCCGGGCGGAATCACGCCCTGGATGCGCACCGCGTTCAGCTGCTGGAAGCGCTTCAAGTCACGCGGCTCGGTGGTGTTCTCGAGCGTGGCGAAAGTGGACAGCGGCACTAGCTGCCCCTGTTGTCCGGTCACGTAGATGTCCTTCAGCTGATCGGGCGTGAGCCGCTCGCTGCGCTTCACCTGCGGAATCACCTTGTAGCTGCGCCCCTGAATGCTGAACCGGTTGACGAAGTTGCCGCCCAGCAGGGTCGAGAGGTCCTGGCCGGCCTGGCTCAGGTCCACGCCCTGCGAGCGCAACTTGTCGCGGTCGAACACCACGCGCGTCTGTGGCTGGTCGTACTTGAGATCGGCGTCGGCGAACATGAACATGCCGCTCGCGTAGGCCTTCTGCACCAGCCGATTCGCGAACTCCGACAGCTCCTGCGGGCCGGCGGTCGAGGCGATCACCAGATCCACCGGGAAATTGCCGCCGCCAGGGAGCGCCGGCGGGATCGCGGTGATCACGCGCACGCCCGGAATTCTCGACATGCCGCCCGCCGCCGCCAGCTGGAGCTGCGCGATGCTCTTCTTTCGCTCGCTCCAAGGCTTGGTCACCATGCCGCCGAAGCCGCCGGTCGGGAAGGTGAGCTGGAACACGTGCTTGGCCTCGGGCATCGACTGATACACGTCGTTCACCGCCGCGGCGTAGAGCTTGGTCTGATCGAGCGTGGAGTTGGGCGACGCCTGCAGGATGCCGAATACCACGCTCTGGTCTTCATTCGGCGCCAGCTCCTTCTGCGAGAACATGTAGAAGGGCGCGATCATGAGCAGCACGAACGCCCACGCCACGTAGACCACCGGTCGCGCCTTGAGCGTGTTGGAGAGAATGCGCGTGTAGAAGGCACGCACCGAGTCGAAGCGCCGGTTGATCCAGCCGGCGAAGCCGCGCTCGGTGTCCCCTTCGCGCAGCAGCTTCGATCCCATCATCGGCGAGAGCGTCAGCGCCACCACGCCCGACACCACCACCGCGCCGGCCAGGGTCAGCGCGAACTCCCGGAACAGCGAGCCGGTCAATCCGCCCTGAATCGCGATCGGCGTGTAGACCGCGGCCAGCGTGATGGTCATCGAGATGATCGGCCCGGTCAGCTCGCGGGCCGCATCGAGCGCCGCTTGAATGGGAGTGGCTCCGGCTCGCAGGTGACGTTCGACGTTCTCCACCATCACGATTGCGTCGTCCACCACCAGCCCCACCGAGAGCACGATGGCGAGCAGCGTCAGCAGGTTGATGGTGAAGCCTGCCGCCATCATCAGGAAGAAGGCGCCGATCAGCGAAATCGGGATGGCCACGATGGGAATGAGCACGGCGCGGAACGAGCCGAGGAACAGGAAGATCACCAGCACAACGATCGCCAGGGTTTCGGTGAGGGTCTTCAGCACCTCGCGAATCGCGTCCGAGATGTACTCGGTCGAGTCGTACGGGATGCCGATCTTCATGCCGACCGGCAGCCGCGCCTGGATGTCGGGGATCGCCGCGCGCACGCGCTTGATGACCTCGAGCGCGTTCGCGTTGGGCAGCACCCAGACGCCCATGAACGTGGCGGTGCGGCCGTCGAAGCGCACGTCCTGGTTGTAGTCTTCGGCGCCCAGCACCACGTCGGCGATGTCCCCGAGCCGCACGATGTCGCCACCCTGCTCCTTGACCACCAGCTTGCGGAACTCGTCCACCGTCTGGAGATTGGTGTTGGCCACCAGATTGATGGACACCATCGAGCCCTTGGTGCTGCCGAGCGTGGATAGATAGTTGTTGGCCGCCAGCGCCTGTCGCACCTGGGTCGCCGAAATGCCCATCGCCGCCATCTTCTCGGGCTTGAGCCACACGCGCATCGCGAACTTGCGCCCGCCCAGGATGTCGGCGCGCTGAACGCCCTGGATCGCGCTCAGCTTGGGCTGCACCACGCGCGTCAGATAGTCGGTGATCTGGTTCTGGTCGAGCGCGTCCGACGAGAACCCGATGTACATGGCCGCGAACTGATTGTCGGCGGTCTGCACGTCGATCACCGGCGCCTCGGCCTCGGGCGGCAGGTCGTTTCGAACTTGCGCCACTTTCGCCTGGATCTGCGTGAGCGCCGCGTTGATGTCGTAGTTGAGCTTCAAGTGCACGTTGATGGTGCTCAATCCCTGGGCGCTCGAGGACTCGATGTAGTCGATGCCGTCGGCGCTCGCGATCACCCGCTCGAGCGGCGTGGTGATGAATCCCATCACCAGGTCCGAGCTGGCGCCGACGTAGTTGGTGGTCACCGAGACCACCGCGATGTCGCTGCGCGGGTACTGCCGCACGCTGAGCGAGCGCACCGCCTGGAGCCCGGCGATCAGGATCACCAGATTGACCACGATCGCCAGCACCGGCCGCTTGACGAACAGATCGGTGAATTTCATCAGCTGTCCTCCGGCTTGGGCGCGGGATTGTTGGACGGCCGCACCTTGTTGTTGACCAGCACCGCCGCGCCGTTGCGCAGCTTGAACACGCCCGAGGTCACGACCTCGTCGCCGGCGTGGACGCCCGAGACCACCGCGACCTGGTCGCCGCGGCCCGCGCCCAGCGTCACGAAGCGCTGCTCGACGCCCTTGTAGGTCTGGCCCTTCGGGCTCTTCATCTCGGCGACCACGAACACCGAGTTGCCGTAGGGCGCGTAGCTGATCGCCGAGGCCGGCAGCGCCACCACCGGTTGGCCGCTGCCGACGCTCACCTCGACGTCTACGAACATGCCGGGGCGAAGCGTGCCGCGCGGGTTCTCGAAGGTCGCCTGGATCTGGACGTTGCGGGTCGACTCGTCCACCTGCGAATTGATCGCGGTGATGTGTCCGATCGGTCCCGCGGCGAGGCTCTCGGCCGTGACGCGCACCGCCGCGCCGAGGCGCAGCTCGGCGAGCTGCTGCTGCGGCACGGTGAAGTTGACGTAGACCGGATCCATCGACTGGAGCGGCACGATCGGATCGCCAGCGGTGAGGTACTGCCCGACGTTGACCCTCCGGATGCCGAGCGTGCCCGAGAACGGCGCGTGAATGGTCTTCCGCTCGATCACCGCCTGGATCTCGCCGACGTGGGCTTCGGCCTGCTTGAGCTCGGCGTTGGTCTGGTCGAACTCGGCCTGCGAGATCACCTGCTTCTCGAACAGCTTCTGAGTGCGGTCAGCGTTGAGCTTCGCGAGCTCGGCCGCGGCCTGGGCGGCGGCGAGTTGCGCGCGCTCCTGGCTGGTGTCGAGCCTCACCAGCACGTCGCCGGCCTTGACGTTGCGCCCGGAGTCGAACGTGATGCTCTCGACGATGCCCGGCAGGTCGGCGCTCACCGTCACGCCGTGGACCGCGGCCACCGTTCCGATGGGCGACAGCGTCGCGGGCCACTTCTCGCTCGACGCGACCACCGTGGTGACCGCCTCGGGCGGCGGCGTCCAGGCCGTGCCGGCCGCGATCGCCGCCTTGATCTGGAAGAACTTGTACGACCCGACCGCGATGGTGAATGCCAGCAGCGCGGCCACCAGGATCAACATGCGCTTTCTCATCTCATGCCTCCGATCTCGCTCGAATTGATGCCACGAAGTCCACTCAGAGTTCCGGTCGCGCGCAGGAGCTCGGTGCGCGCGGTCAGGTATTCGGTGCGCGCCGAAATCTCGTCGAGACGCGCGCTCGACAAATCGTTCTGGCGCGTGAGCACCAGGAAGTTGATGGAGAGCCCGGTCTGGTAGCGGTCCTTCTCGGCGGAGAGCTGCACTTCGGCCGCCTCGCGCGCCGCGCGCGTCGCCTCGATGCGGCGTGTGGCGGTCTCGACCGCTGCGCACGCGTCGAGCACCTCGACGCGGATGGTCTTGCGGGCGCGGGCGAGGTCGGCCTGGGCCTGCTCCTCGACCGCGCGCGCCGCCGCCGAAGCACCGCGCGCTTCGCGATTGCCGATCGGCAGCCCGAGCGAGACGCCGACATGAAACGCGTTGTAGCCGCCCTCGCCGAGCATGTGGAACGCGTCGCTCAGGTCGCCGTCGAGCACCGACGGCAGCGGGCCCAGCGCCGAGAACGGATTGGCGCTGCCGGCCACGCCGTAGCGGTCGTACGAGAGCACCGCGTCGAGCTGCGGCCACTCCTGATCCTCGGCGCCGCGGCTCTCGGCCTCGCGCCGCGTCACCAGGGCCGAGAAGGCGCCCAGCTCCGGCCGCGCCGCCAGCGCCTGCTTCATCAGCGCGTCGCGATCGAGCGTCACCGAGTCCACCACGCCGGTGTCGGCGGGCGCGATCGTATCGCCCCACGGCTGCGAATCGTCGTCGCGGAAGATGAGGAGCTTGAGCTGATTGTCGGCGCGCGACAGGTTTTCGCGCGCGGCGAGCAGGTCGGCGCGCCGGCGCTCGAGCTCGGCGCGTGGCTGCGCCAGCTCGGTCGCGGGCGCAGCACCGCCCTCGATCCGCGTCCGCGTCTCGTCGAGCTGCTCCTGAGCAAGCGCGACCGCTTCTTCGCGCACGCTCACCACCTGCCGGGCCGCGACCAGCACCCAGTAGGCGCGCTCGACGCCCGCCAGCGTTGCGTTCAAGTCGCCTTCGAGCGACGACTCGGCGCGCTCGCGATCGGCGGTGGCCACGTTCATCGCCAGCCGCGCAGGATCGGTGGCGCGTCCGCGCAGCAGCGGCTGGCGGAACTCGGCGCCCACCTGCGCGCCGTAGGCGGGATTGATCAGCGCGATTGCGCCCTCGGACGTCTGGCGCAGGCCGTTGGCCCGCACCGTCAGCGCGCCGCCGGTGCCGATGTACTGCCGCAGATTGGCGCCCACCTGGCTCGAGCGCGTGTCGGGCGCGATCGGATACGACAGCGTGGACGGCGTCGTGGAGTTCGACGGCTGCGTCGAGTGCGCCGCGTCGCCGATCAGTTCCAGCGTCGGGTCGTAGGC
>DATKAB010000103.1 GCA_035498555.1 Candidatus Sulfotelmatobacter sp. | reverse complement strand
CTCGCCGCTCGGTTCCCGCGCATCGCGAACCACACGCATAGCGCGATGAACAACGCCGTGCACGAGCCGAAGACCGCGAGCAGTGGATCGAAGCCACCGCGGATCAGTCCGTAGAGATCCCGGCACGCGGAGGGCGCCGCCAGCAGCGCCAGCAGGGCGCTGATCAGCCGAAGGATGAGGGGGCGGCCAGACGTTTCGGCCCGTGAATCGGGGTAGGTCATCGCGGCTCCTGTGGTGGCGGGGTCGCCTGAAGGAGAGGCCTCCGCTATCTGAGTTATCGGCGTGCGGGTCGGGCGGCTCGACGGTCATGCTCCGAAGATTGCAGTGGGCGAGGCGCAACCCATTCCCAGTTCACGGGATAGTCGCGCTGGGGCAGCCGAGGCGGCGAACTTCCCTCCTCGGAAGGGCTTGCCCCTCCCATCCGCAATCTTCCGAGCATGACCGAAAAGTCGGCGGGTGGAGGCAGTTTTCGGTGCTGCCGGAGGTGACTGGAGCGGGGAACCGGGCTGGCATTAGATTCGCTGCGGCTCATTCTCGAATTCTCGTGCCGTCCTCTTCCCGGGAGAATTCCATGCCTCGCTCCGAAGCGCGCATCCGACTCGTCGCCGTTTTCGCCGCGTTCGCGGTCTTCGCACCGGTCTCCGCCCGCGCCGCCGACGATTTCGCCGACGTGCGCAAACAGATCACCGCACGCCACGACGAGGCGGTGAAGCGACTTCAAGAGTGGATCGCGCTGCCCTCGATCGCCGCCGAGAGCCTCAATTCGGCCGCCGGCGCCGAGCGCATGGCGCAGCTCGCGCGCGACGCCGGCTTCCAGAGGGTGACGATCGTCCCGACCGACGGCAAACCCGGCGTGTTCGCCACGCTCGATGCGGGGGCGGCGAAGAGCGTCGGTCTCTACTTCATGTACGACGTCAAACAGTTCGATCCCGCCGAGTGGACGTCGCCGCCGCTCGAAGCGCGCCTCGTGGACAAGTCGGGATTCGGCAAGGTGATCGTCGGTCGCGGCGCCGTGAACCAGAAGGGACCCGAAGCCGCGTTTCTCGCCGCGCTGCACGCGCTGCGGGGCGCAGGGCGCAAGCTGCCCGTCAACCTGGTGCTGGTCGCCGAGGGCGAGGAAGAAATCGGCTCGCCGCACATCGGGCAAATCGTCCATCGCCCCGAGGTCGAAGCGGCGCTGCGCAAGTGCGTCGGCGTGTTCATGCCCGCCGCATCGCAGGATCCGGATGGCGTCGTCACCGTGAGCCTCGGCGCCAAGGGCGTCGTCGAGCTCGAGCTGGTGTCGAGCGGCGAGAAGTGGGGGAAGGGGCCGTCGAAGGACATTCACTCGTCGCTCAAGGCGATGGTGGACAGTCCCGCCTGGCATCTCGTCAAGGCGCTCAACACGCTGGTCTCGGAAGACGGCAACACGATTCTGATCGACGGCTATCCCAAGCCGCGCCCGCTCTCGGACGAAGAGCGCGCGATGATCGCCGAGTCTTCGAAGCGCCGCAGCGAGGCGCAATCGAAGAAGTCGTTGTCGGTGAGCCGGTGGATCGACGACCTGCCCTGGCAGCAGGCGAACGAGCGGCTGGAATCGCAGCCGAGCGTCAACATCGAGGGGCTGGTGGGCGGCTACACCGGCCCCGGCGGGAAGACCATTCTGCCGCACCGCGCGGCGGCGAAGCTCGACATGCGCCTCGTTCCCGACATGAAGAAGGACGACGCGGTGGCGGCGCTCAAGAAGCATCTGGGGTCGCACGGATTCGGCGACCTCGAGGTGAACGTCACCGGGGGCTACGACCCCACCAGCACCGCGGCCTCATCGCGCCTCATTCAGGCGCAGATCGCGGTGCTGAAGCAGAACGGCATCGATCCGGTGCTGTGGCCGCGCAACGCCGGCTCGTACCCCGGCTACGTATTCACCGGCGAGCCGCTCAGGATGGCATCCGGGCATTTCGGTCTCGGGCACGGCAGTGGCGCGCACGCGCCCGACGAGTACTACGTGATCGAATCCTCCAACCCGAAGGTGCAGGGATTCGACGGCGCCGTGCTGTCCTTCGTCCAGTACCTCTACGAGCTGGCGAAATAGCGATCGAATCAGCGCATGACCGCGACGCGCCGGGTGATCGACTGCCCGGCTGCTTCGAGTCGCAGGAAGTAGACACCCGCGCCGCCCGCGCCGCGCGCGCTGGCGGCGTCCCAGTTCTCGGAGTGGACGCCGGCCGCGCGTGGACCGTCGGCGAGCGTGGCGAGGCGCCGCCCGGCGACGTCGTAGAGCTCGAGCCTCACGTGCGCCGCCGCCGGTAGCGAATAGTCGACCCGGGCCGCGCCGTGCGCCGGGTTCGGCCACGCCCGCAGCGCGAGCGACTGGCTCGGTGGCGCCTCGGGCACTCCCGCCGAACCCGCGTCGAGAAAGCCCGCTAGGTTGAACGCCGAGAAGCCGCCAGCCGCGCCGAACTGGCCGCCGGCGTCGAATCTACCGCTCGAGCGCAGGATCGCGATCGGCCGGCCCTCCATCAGCGGGTTCCAGGTGACCGTGCCGCTGCTGGCGTCGAGTCCCACCAGGCCCGCGATCAGCTGCCCGGCGATCTGCGTGTACTGCCCGCCGGCGTAGAGCGTATTGCCATCCAGCACCAGTTCGTTCACGTTGCTGTTGGCGTCGGCGGTGAATCCCAGCGTGGCGCCGGTTGTGGGATCGAGCGCGGCGAGACAGCTGTGAGGCGACCCGTTGACCGACGAGAACGCGCCGCCGATGTAGACCGCGGAGGGTCCCGCCGCCACCGAATAGGCCGGGAAGTTGGTGGTGGCGTTGAACGAGGTCGCGTTCCCGAGCGTGGTGTCGACGGCCTGAATCACTCCCGAGAGCAGGAACGAACCCACCGGGTACGAAAGATAGAGCAGGTTGTGGAGGCTCATGGCGTTGGGGATCGCGCCACCGCCCGGGTTCCAACCGCTCACCGCCCCGCTCGCCTCGCTCACGCGCGCGATGCGCACGCGGTGTACGCCGCCGACGTAGTTGAAGTTGCCGATCAGGTAGAGCCAGGGGTCGCCGGCGAGAATGTGGATGATGGGTCCGTCCACGTCGGCGCTCCAGGAGGGAAGCGCAAGCCCGCTGGTGCCATCGAGCGCGGCGAGCCGCAGCCGTGCCTGACCGCCGACGTGGGTGAAGGCCCCGGTGGCGAAGATGGTGTTGCCCGAGCTGGCCAGGTCGCCGACCGGATAGTCCGGCTCCGGATCCCAACTGGTCGGCGCGCCGGTGGAAAGATCGAGTGCGGCGAGATAATTGCGAGTCACTCCGCCCGCGAGGCCGAACGCGCCGCCCGCCACCACGCGGCCGCCCGACCACGCGAGCGCGAATGCGACGTCGTTGGGAGAGGGATTCCAGCCGCTCGCGACGCCGGAAGACGCGTCCACCGCCGCCAGGTGCTGATTGAACTGCCCGCCGATGATGGTGAACGGTCCCGAAACGTAGACCGTGCTCCCCGCGAGCAGCAGCGTCTGAGGCTTCAGATCGGGAGTCGGATTCCACGCGAGCAGGCTGTTGAGCACCGGATCCACCGCGGCGATGCCGGTGCGCGCGGTGGAGAACACGCTGGTGAAGTCGCCGGCGATGTAGACCGCCGACGCCCCGAGCGCCAGCGAGCGCACGGCGCCGTTCAGCACCGGATTCCACGGCGTGACGCCGCCGTTGGTCAGGTTGAAGCTGGCCAGATAGGTGCGCATGGGCGTGGTGTTGGTGACGAAGCCGCCGCCCGCGTAGAGCGCGCTCGCGCCGAGCGCCATGGTTTTCACCTCGCCGAACAACGGCGGGTTCCAGGCGGTCACGGTTCCGGTGTTCGCGTCGACCGCTCCGAGTCCACTGTGAGAGGCGCCGCCGAGCTGAGTGAACGAGCCGCCCACGTAGAGCGTGCTGCCCGACAGCAGGAAGCACTCGACCTTGTTGGTGGCGCCGGGATTCCAGCTGGCGGTGACGCCGGTGTTGGCGTCGACCATGCCGAGGTTCTGCCGCGGCTGCCCGCCCAGCGTGTCGAGGAACCCGCCGACGTAGAGATTGCTTCCGTTCAGGAGCAACGCGTACACGGTGCTGTTGGTGCCCGGATTCCACGGCGAGACCGAGCCGTTGGCCAGCACGTGGGCAAGGCGCTGCCGGGGCTGGCCCCCGACGTAGAGGAAATCGCCGCCGATGAACCAGCCGCCCGCGCCGTCCGACACCATCGCATAGACCGGAGCGTCCACGCGAAGCGTGGGCAGGATCACCGCGCCGGTGGTGGCGTCGAAGCTCGCGAAGCATCCGGTTGGCGGCGCCAGCTGATGAAAGTTGCCGCCGATGTAGAGCGTGTTGCCGATGCGGGTGACGCCGTAGACGAGGCTGTCGGCGACCCACAGCCGGGGATCGAGCGACTGGGCGCGGGCGCCGGCCAGCCACACGGGCAGCAGGAGAGCCGCGAACGACGCGGAGCGGGCCCGGCGCGAAATTGACACGCGCCAGAGGCTGGCGTGGGCGGAGTGGAACAGCGATGACCGGGGCATGAGCGTTTCCGGGTGCGCGTCGGCGCTGGACCGCGCCTGACCCTGCTACGTCCGGGAGCGCCCGAGCGAACAAACCGGGCCGGGCCTGCGTAGAATCCCGGCATGCGCTCGACCCGATCTCTCGCCCGGCTCGCCGGGCTGCCTTACCTGCTTGTCTCGATTCCCGGCTTCTACGGGCTGATGTACGTGCCATCGAAGCTGATCGTGCACGGGGACGCCGCGGCCACCAGCCGCAGTCTCCTCGCCTCCGAAGCCTTCTTCCGCAGCGGGATCGTCGCGGATCTCGTCGGCCAGGCCCTGTTCATCCCGGTGGCGCTGGTCCTGTATCGCCTGCTGAAGGGCTCCGGTGCGATGGCGGCCGCCCTGATGGTGATTCTGCTCGTCGTCCAGATTCCGCTTGCTTTCGTCGCGGAGGCGCACCATCTCGATGCCCTGAGGATTCTCGATGCCGCCGGCCCCGGGCGTGCGCTTGGCGAGGCGCAGCGGGATGCGCTGGCGATGCTGGCGTTGGGGTCCTACTCGAGCGTCATGCAGGTGAGCGAGATCTTCATGGGGCTGTGGCTCTTCCCGCTCGGCTGGCTGGTCTACCGGGCGGGCTTCCTCCCCCGGTGGCTCGGGCTCTCGCTGTTCGTGGCGGGGGGCGCCTATCTGGCCGACAGCCTGGCGTACCTGCTGTCGCCTTCACACGCGCAGGCCATCGGCGCGATCGCGTCGCGGTTGCGAGCG
Source organism: Candidatus Sulfotelmatobacter sp. (assembly GCA_035498555.1). Taxonomy (NCBI): domain Bacteria; kingdom Pseudomonadati; phylum Acidobacteriota; class Terriglobia; order Terriglobales; family Candidatus Korobacteraceae; genus Candidatus Sulfotelmatobacter; species Candidatus Sulfotelmatobacter sp. The sequence goes on along the minus strand of DATKAB010000103.1, from coordinate 7,240 downwards.
ATCGAGCTGGTCACGCCGCTCTGGCTCCTGATCATGGGCGCGAAGGACCAGCCGATCACGCCTTGAGCAGGTTGATCTGCCACAGCTCGCGCGGGCTGGTGCGCAGCAGCGGATTCAGCGCGAGCCAGCCGGTCGGGCCGATGCTTCGGCGCAAAAAGTCCATTTCGACGAGGCGGGAGCGCACTTCAGGATCCGGCGGCAAATCGACGCCCACCGAGCGCGCGATCAGGAGACCCTTGGCGCGAATCGAAAGCTCGAGGTGGATCCGGAGCAGGCACAGCATGTCGGCGAGCACGGTGCCCGAGAAGCGATGGCGGATGGATTCCATGTATTCGCCGACCGGGGATCCGAGCACCTCGCCATTCAGGAGCTGCTCGAGCCGCTCGACGTCACCGTCGAGCCCTCGCCCGAGCCAGTCGCGGGTGGCGCGCTCGCTCAGCGAGAACACCACGATCACCAGCAACGGCATGGCGAACAGCAGCATCACCGTCGCGAGCAGGGGATTGAGCAGCAGGTGGTTGTAGAGCGAATGGGCGCCGATCGCGAGCGCGAGCCCGGGCAGGAACCAGTGCAGCCTTGTCGATCCGTGCCGCTCGGTCAGATCGCGCGCCAGGATCGCGACCACCGCCGTGGTCGAGCCGTGCAGCACCGCGGTGCCGAGCCCGCGCACCACCCACACCGCCAGGCTGAACGTGCTGAGCTTCCAGGCGTAGTAGACGTTCTCGAGCAGCGCGAAGCCGGTGCCGACCGCGAAACCATGGATGCCGGCGTCCACCATGAAGCCGATCCGCTCGCGGCGGATCAGGTGGATCACGAACATCGCCTTGAGCGACTCCTCGACCAGTGGTGCGATGTAGCGCCGTACCAGCGCGGGCTCGAGATGGAGTCCGATCTCGGCCCATTGATTGATCGGGTAGGCGATCAAGGCCACGGTCCCGCCGGCCAGGATCGAGATCAGCACGTCGCGCCCGTGGACCAGCTTGAAACTGTCCATGAGTTGCAGCGCGAGCAGGAACAGCACCACCGGGATCAGCCCGACGGCCAGACTGGCGAGCGGGATCACAGGACTTTGAGCGACGCCATCCATTCGTGCCGGATGGGAAGATCTCGCTGGTAGGCCTGGGCGTAGCCGACCGACAGCGTGAAGGGCTGCTGCGACAGCAGCGTGATGCGGAGGTCGAGCTGCGCCCCGAGATCGCCAAGCGTCTGCCGGAGGGCCGGGTCGTCGAAATTCGTCGAGAGCGCCGAGCCGAACAGTGAGGTGCGCAGCCAGGTGGCGTAGAAGCCGGGCACTCCCTGGCGTTCGAAGTGCAGCGGCGGCAGATTCCAATCCAGCATGGCGCGAGCGTAGTGGGTGCCGGCCGCCTCGTCGATCTGGATTCCCGGGAAGCTCTGGCTCACGCGGTAACGTTTCACTTCCTGCCAGTCCAGAATGTTGTTGCCAAACGCTCCAAAGAAGAAATTGGCGAACGGCTCCTGGCGATCGCCGGGCGAGATGCCACCGGCGGTGCGCAACCAGATCGATGAGTTGCGGAGCGGCAGCGGCACTCCGGCGTCGGCGGTGGCCTCGATCATCGGGAATCCCTTCCACCACGAGTGGTCCGGCCGTTCGAAGCGGACCAGATTGAAGTTTCCGGTCAACCGGCCGAGCCAGCCCTTTTCGGGATCCACCGAGCCGATCGACGAGCGCGTGTTCTTCTCGCGCAGCTCGATGGTGCCCGCGACCAGCCGTTGAAAGTCCGGCGAGGTCGCGACGTTCTGGTTGTCCGGCAGTCGCTCGAGCCCGGTCCAGCCCTCGACGCCGGCGTGGAGATCGAGGGTGTGCGGATCGTCGCGCACCAGCGAATGGTCCCAGTAAATCTGCCCGGATTGGCCCTTGCGGCTGGTCTTGGTCGGCCCGACCAGGTCGTAGAACGAGGCCGGGTTGTAGAGCAGACGCACTTCCCAGGCCGAACGCCTGTAGTCGAGCCTGCCGTGCCATTCCTCCTCGGCGGGCAACACGGTCTGAGGCGTGTACGAGCCGGTGAGCGTCAGATCGTGAAAGGTCGCGGGGTCGGCGAATTTCGCCTGCAGGCCGACTCCGGTGTAGGCCTTGTAGGTCTCGACCACCGGATACAGGCTCACCATGCGTACGCTGCGGAGCGGGCGGTAGGGGCCCCGATGCGTGATCAGGGAGTCGATCGGCACCGAGCTGGGAGGCGGGATCTTCCAGCTCTCGAGCTGGGGGTGGCGCGCGATCACACCGGCGCCGAAGAAGTTGATGGCGCTGACATCGGTGAGCGGGTGGGCCTCGATCATGGCCGGCACGAAGCCTCCCCCCGAATACCGGAACACCACCAGCGAGTCGCCGCGCAGCGGCACCGGCCGGAAGAAGCCGATCTCCGCATTGGTCACCACGTCCATCGAATCGGCGGAGAGGTCGTAGCGGAAGATGTTCGAGACGCCGGTGTAGTACGAGCTGCCGAACAGATAGCGACCGTCGGGGGAGAACACGAAGCTGGTGGGGATGGAATTGCCGAAGTCGTAGATCGTGCGACCGGTGGTGTCACCCTGCGCGAGGGTGGCGATGTCGTAGACCCGAAGCGATTGCCGGCCGCTCGCCGAAGCCATCGACAGCGAGAGCCGGGTTCCGTCGGGCGAGATGTCGAGATCGTAGACGTCTTCCGAGTAGGGGAAGGTCGCGATCCGGTGGTAGTCGGTATAAGGCGGCGGAATACGGACCACGGTGGAGAGTCCGTTGAAGTGGCGGACCGCCCACAGCGAACGATCCTGGCGATCGAACGCGAGATCGCCGAGGCGCGCGTCCTTCATCAGCCGCTTCGAGCGGCCGGTCCTGGGATCCAGCTCGCACAGATCCCGCCAGTCGTTGTTGTCGGTGGAATAGAAGAGCGTGCGGCCTTCGGGATCCCAGGCCAGCGAGCAGACGAAATGGAGCGCCGGCCCCTTCACCTCGTGAAGTTTGCGGATCGGCCCGCCGTCCATCGGGATCGCCGCGACGTGCGCGACGGTGCCCGGGTAGAAGACCGCCGCGTAGATCGTGCGGGCGGCCGTGTCGGCGCAGGCGCGCGACACCGATCCGAGCGCGCGCTTCGAGAGATCTCGGTATGAAGTCGTCGGAAACTTCCGCACCGAGTCCAGATTGGCGCTCTGGAACTTGCGCTCATCGTCCTCCCATTGCCTCCATCCTTCGATCAGCGGGAGGCCGGTGACCTTGCGGAACTGCCGGGCGTAGTAGGCGCTCGAGCCCTCGCGGCGCGACACCCAGCTCATGAACGCGTCCGGACCGAATCGGTCCGCCATCCAGGTCATGAACCGCGTACCGTACAGATAGGAGTTCACCCCCACCTGGAAGTCGGTTCGCGCGCCCTGGGCTTCGAGACCGAGCGGGTCGTAGAAGTGTCGCTGATCGCGCACCAGCGCGCGGAAGAACATCTCGTCGTAGGGGCCCTGCGCGCGGCCGAGCCCGCCCGACATCCAAGTCTCGAAGAACACCGCGGTGCCTTCGCGATGCCAGCGCGGTGCCGCGCGGCGCGGCATGCTGAGAAAGCCGTAGAGGATGGTCTCCGGGTGCTCGGCCGACTCGCGAACCTTTCCGAAGAACAGGTTGCGGAAGAATCGGTCGCCACTGGCGGCCTGGTCGAGCGTCACGATGTGCGCCAGCTCGTGGTTCATGATGAAGTTGATGCGTTCGTTCGAGGGCGCGGTTTCGTAGACGAAGTTGGTCGGCTCGATCTGAATGCTCATGGTGTTCCGGGGGCTTCCGACCACGGCGGCGTTGCCGTAGTCGGAGTTGTCCACCAGCATCACGGTCACCTTTTCGCCGGGCGTGTAGCCGAAATTCTGGCGATGGAAGCGCATCGAGTTCTCGAAGCAGCGCGCGGTGTAGTCCGCCATGAACCCGAGCGTGGAGCCCGGATAGATGAGGCGCAGATCCCGGGTCTCGATGCACTGGTAGGGATTGCGGGCGTACGCGAAGCCGGGGAGAAGCGATCCCAGCAGGAGCGGCAGCAGCCAGCCGAGTGGAATGGGACGTGTTCGCAGGCGGCGCATTGGGGCGGCTCTCCGGAACGAACGACGAGGAGACTCCGCCTTGCGCGGAGCCTCCCCGCCTCGCAGTTCCCGGTGGAGGGGGAACCTGGTTTGGGCTTACTCGCCCGAGGGCAGCACTGCCTTGGAGAGATCGCCGGAGGTCGCGAGCCTGGCGAATCCCGCGTCGCCGATCACCTGCTTGAAGTTGTCGTCGGCGACCATCTTCGAGAATCCATCCGCCGCCATCACCTTGAGTCCGTCGGTGGAGGCCATCTTCGCGAATCCGTCCATCGAGCACAGCTTGGCGAAGTTGTCGTCGCTGACCAGCCTGGCGAATCCATCCGTCGCGCAGAGCTTGGCCAGGCCGTCGCCGCTCGCGATGCGGGCAAAGCCTTCGGTCATCACGCACTTCGACAGATCGCCGGTCGACGCGATCGACTTCCACTCCGCGGTGTTGCGGATTGCCGCGTTGTCCGCGCCCATGACCAGCTTGTTATAGTCGGCCGGGCTGGTGATCTTGGCGGCGTCGGCGGCGCCCATCAGCCGCTTGAAACCGTCCATCGCCGCGAGCCTGGCGAAGTTGTCGTTGCTCACCAGCTTCGCGAATGCGTCGTTCGAGGCCAGGTGTGCGAATCCCGCGTCACCCACGACCTTGGCGAAACCATCGCTCGCCGCCACCTTCGCCAGATTGTCGCCGGCCGAAAGCTTCAGGAACGCGTCCGAGCTCACGATCTTGGCGAAATTGTCGCTGGCCGCGAGCTTGGCAAACCCGTCGCTGGCGATGATGTGAGCGTACTCGGGATTGGTCTGAATCTGATGAAAGACGTCGCTCTGCAGAAACGCCTGCACCTGCGGATCCTTGAGCGTCACGTCCTTCCCGCTCATCTGCTGAGAGGCGTAGCGATTCGCGCCTCCGATCGTCGCCTCGACGCCGGTCTTCGGCGGGGTGAGAGCCTTGAACGCCAGAAACGCGACGCCCAGAGCCACGATGGCGACGATGATGATGAGATTGCGGTTGTTCTTCATGGTCGGCCTCCTTTGAGAACCTGGGGTATCTGTCCGAACACTCGCTGCGACCTGTGAAACTTCAGGAACAAGGACACGTCACTCCGGAAAAGGTTGGCGGCGCTGGCGGCCTACCTCCTGGGGGATGTCGGCGGAGGCAGCGTTCCCTGCGCGCGCCCGCCCGGGGAGACCAGGGCCAGCTGCAGGGGCGCCCGAGCGCTCCCCGTGGCCTTAAGCTCCAACTCGAAGCGCCCTCCCGTGCCGGGATTGAAGCGCACCAATCCGGGTGACAGCTGGACGCTGGCGTCTGCGCCCTCGGGAGAACGCAGCGCCACCACGCTGGTCACGGCCGGGTCGTAGGTGATCTCGACCACCACGCTCGCCTCGGGGGTCAGCCGCAGGCCCAGACGCCGAGTCCCCTCGCCCTCGGTCAGGAAGGCCTCGAGCCGCGCCGTGCCCTGGTTCAGGGTCAGGGCGTCGCCCCGGGTCTGCTCCAGGGGCGCCATCGACCCGCTCACGTCGGTCGAGGGCGAGGGGGTCCGGCCGAAGCGACCGGTGAAGGCGGCGAAACCGAGGACACCGGCCAGCAACCCCATGGCGAACGGTGTCAGCACCGCGAACAGCGGGCGGCGGCCGATCGGCGATCGGCCGGCCGGGCGCGGCGAGGGCTGCGCCTGGGTTCGCCGGGCGCGAATCTCGGCCAGCACCGCTCCGCGGAGGTCGCTCGGGGTCTCGGCCGGCGGTGTGCGGCCCAGCGAATCGAACAGCGCCTGGAGCTCGGCGCGGCGCGCGCGCCCCTCAGGATGAGTGGCGAGCCAGGCCGCGAGCCGCTCGCGTTCGGCGGCGGTGGCTTCGCCGTCCAGTGCCTCCTGGAGCAGGCGCTCGTACTCGGTCGGAATCATGGGGCTTCGACTCCCTGAGCGCGCAGCTGCCCCTCGAGTCGGACTCGGGCGGTGTGCAGGCGCGACTTCACGGTCTTCTCGGGCACGTGCATCATCTCGCTCATCTCCCTGTGCGAGAGCCGCAGAAAGTGCCGGAGCACGAGAACCTCGCGATCTTCAGCGCGCAGACGCATCATCGCGACCTGAACCCGCTCGGACTCTTCCGAGCGCTCGTAGCTTGCTTCGGGACCGGCCTGATGAGAGGGCATCGCCACGTCCAGGGGTTCGTGCACTCGGCGTCGTTTGCGGAAGTTGAGGCATTCATTGAGCGCGATCCGGTAGAGCCAGCTGAAGAACCGATGCTGGCGATCGAAGGTCGAGAGCTTCTCCCACGCCTTGACGAACGCGATCTGGGAGAGATCCCGGGCATCCTCGGGATCGCCAACCATTCGCAGGGCGAGGTTGTAGATCACCCGACCGTACGCATCCACGAGATCTCCGAATGCTTCCTCGTCCCCGTTCAGTGCCCGGGTTACGAGGGCGATCTCGTCCAACTCGGTCATAAGGACACCGCCCGCGGCCTAAGGTTGATGCCCGCGCCCGTTTGGCGCTGCTATTCAATCGTGAAAATACGATCGAGCCCAGCGTAGGCGAACACGTTACGGACTCGCGGCAGCAGGTTGACCAGCCGGACCGTCTGGCCACGGGCCGTGAGCCGCTTGTAGGTCTCCATCAGCACGCCGATGCCGGCGCTGGAGATGTAGTCGAGCTGGGCGCAGTCGAGCGTCAGGGAATGGTGCAATTCCGCCAAGACACTCTGAGCGTGATCGGATTGAGAGGCGTCCAGCCGGCCGGTCAGCCGCACGAGGCCCTGCTCCACGACTTGGATCTCGAACATCAGGGGTCGAGCCTCTTCCTTACCGTGACGACGCTGTCGCCGTCCCGGTGCTGGTACTCGAGCGCGTCGGCGATGCTGCGCACCAAATGGATCCCCAGCCCCCCGGCACGCCGCTCGGAGACCGGGGCCTCGACGTCGGGTTTCGGGGCTCGGGTAGGGTCGAAAGCCGGAACGCCGAAGTCGCGGAGCTGAACCGTCAGAACGGGTCGCTCCCAATCCAGTCCGACCCGGATGGGATGGCGACCGGGGGCGTACTTTACCATGTTGGTGAAAAGCTCCTCGACGATCAGATCGAGGTCCCAGGCATGGCGATCGTCGATGCCGCGGGCGGCGAGGAAGCTGCGGACGAACCCGAAGATCGGCTCGAGGGAGCCGAAGTCGCGGGGGAAGTCCTGCTCCAGCATGAGCGGAGGATAGGGCCGAGGTG
>DATKAB010000102.1 GCA_035498555.1 Candidatus Sulfotelmatobacter sp. | reverse complement strand
CAGCCTCACACCGTGCACCACCGCCCGCCCGCGCAGGAACGGAGCGTCGTAGGAGCGCCCGTTGTAGGTGATCAGGAATTCGAACGAGCCGGTGAGCTCTCCGAGCGCGCGCAGCAGCGTCGCTTCCTCGCCGTAATGACGAGCGAAGTACTGGCGCAGCACGAACGTCTCGCCGTTCCAGTGCATGGTGCCGGCGAGGAATACCGGGCTCGACGACAACCCGCCCGTCTCGAGATCGAGGAACAGCGCACGCGCGAGCCCGGCCTCGGCCAGAGCCTGGAGCAGAGGCTCGCTCGCGGGCGGCGGATCGAGCCGCCCCCAGCTCTCGCGAGGCCTCTCGAGGTCGGAGCGGAGCCGCTCGTGCACGAACACGGCACCCGACTCGTCACGCCACTCCCCGCCCTGCAAGAACGCCTCGACGCCGGTGGCCAGCGCGGCCTCGACGCCCTCGGCTTCGCGCGCCGGCCGCCGGCGTCGCGCCGGCTGCCCGCTCTCGGCCGCCGCCCGCGGCGCGGCCCGCTCGCGGCGCGCGCGGGTGAGCGCGCCGAGTCGCTCGCGAAGCCTGGCGTTGTCCAGCATCGTGGGCTTCAGCCCGCCCGGCGCTCGGCCAGCAGCACGAGGCGCGGGCTGTCGGGCACGTAGCTCGAGCGATCGGCGCCGCCCCACACCTCGAGCCGTTCGAGCCCATGCCGGTCGAACATCGCGGTGAGCTCGGCGCAGGTGTAGAGGCGCACGTCGTACTCCTTGACCGGGCGGGGACCGCTCTCGGGATCGATCAGCGTCTGGCGAACGCGTACGCGCGAGGTCACCGGATCGAGGGAGCGCTCTTCCATGAGCAGCGCGCCGTCGTCGCGCTGATTCCAGGTGCGCCCCGGCGGGCTGGCGAGCAGCGAGTCGCGATTCACCAGGTCGAGCAGCAGGCGCGCACCGGGCTTCACGGCGCGCGCGAGGCGTTCGATCACGGCCTCGTTCTCCCGATCTCCGTAGTAGCCGAAGGAAGTGAAGAACGAATAGGCGCCATCGAATGTGCGGTCGAACTCGAGCTCGCGCATGTCGCGCGCCAGCCACTCGACCTGCACGCCCGCCCGCCGCGCCTCGGCCGCGGCGAGCTGCAGGTAGGGCTCGCTCAGATCCACGCCGGTCACGCGAAAGCCCCGGCGCGACAGCTCGACCGCGTGCCGCCCGTGCCCGCAGGCCAGATCCAGCACCCGCGCGGCCGGAGGAAGCTTCAGTGCCTCGACGATGAAGTCGGCCTCGTCGCGCGTCCGCTCGGCGGTCAGGAGCGGCTGGTAGATGCGCAGGTACTCTTCGTCGAAGAACGTCACCGGCCAGTCGGCGTGAGTCATCGGCGCTCCCTCATCGCTGGCTCAGCCAGTGCCGCAGCAGCACCTGCGCCGCCTGCTTGCCGGGGATGTCGCGTCCGCGCCCCAGATCGGGATCTTGCTGCTGCGCCGGGCGCAGGATCGCGAGCCCCACGCACGCCGGACAACCGCCGTCGCAATCACAGGCCTCGAGGTGCGCGAGGGCGCTCTCGGCCAGCTCCTCGAGGCGCGCCCAGCCCTGCTCGCTGAAGCCCAGCCCGCCGGGATAGCGATCGAATACGAACAACGCCGGCTTTCCGAGTTGAGACGAATCGATCATCCCGCCGAGGTCGGAAGGATCGCACATGGCGAGCAGCGCGAGCAGCTTGAGGAACAGATTTCGGACCCCGCTCAATCCCTCGACCGGGTTCCAGCCGGCGCGCGTCACCGCCGACCACGCCTCGGGGCCGGGCGCGAACCAGAAGCCGCTGGTGTCGAGAGTCAAGCGCGGCAGTGCGAGCGGGTGATAGCCGATCGCGTCGCGCGAATGGAAGCGGATCTTCTTCATCGCCAGGGTCTGCCACGAATAGGTGACGTCGCCGAGATGGACCTGCTCGCCGGCCCAGGCGCGGTCGCGCGCCTCGGCACGGACCTGAATGCGCATGTCGAGCACCGGCTGGGTGTAGTAATCCACCTCGCGCGGCTCGACGAACGCCACTTTCTGCTCGAGATCCAGCTCGCGCACGAAGAACGTGTCGCCCTCGTGCAGGTAGATCGCTTCCGGGTAGAGCAGCTCGAGCGCTGAAATCGCGTCCACGGTGCCCATCACCCGATTGCCGTCTTTCGCGTCCATGATGGTGTAGGTGTCGTCGGAGATGGTGCGCAGGTTGACGCGGGCCGCCGGGAACTCGGAGCTGGCCCAGTAGCCGCGGCCATCGATGCGGCGGATCTCGCCCGACTCCTCGAGCGCCTCGAGCACCGGCGCGGTCTGCACGCCGAAGCGCGCTTCGTCGCCGGGGCCGAGCGGCAGCTCGTGCGCGGCGCAGGCGAGCTGGCGCGCCAGGATGTAGGGATTCTGCGGATCCACGCACGCCGCCTCGGCCGGCCGGCCGAACAGGAAGTCGGGATGGTGCATGAGGTACTGGTCCACGGTCTCGTTGTAGGCGACCAGCATCGCGATCGAGGGCCGGCCCTGCCGCCCGGCGCGACCGGCCTGCTGCCAGATGCTGGCCAGGGTCGGCGGCGCGCCGATCATCACCACTGCGTCGAGCCCGCCGATGTCCACGCCCAGCTCGAGCGCGTTGGTGCTCACCACTCCCCGCAGCTCGCCCGAGAACAGCGCGCGCTCGATCGCGCGCCGCTCCTCGGGCAGATAGCCGCCGCGATAGGGCTTGATGGACTGGGCCAGCTCGGGATGCGTGGCGCCCAACCGCTCGGTGGCGTAGCGATACACCAGCTCGGCCGCGACGCGGGATTTCGTGAACACCAGCGTCTGCGCGCCGTGCTCGATCAATCCGGCCATCAGCGCGCACCCTTCGCCGTTCGAGGAGCGCCGCTCGACGCGCGCCGCGTCGACGTAGGGCGGATTCCAGAAAACGAAGTGCTTCTCGCCGCGCGGCGAGCCGTCATCGTCCACCACCGTGACCTCGCGCCCGGTCAGGGCGCCGGCCAGCTCGCCGGGATTGCGCAGCGTGGCGCTGCACAGCACGTAGCGATATTCGGCGCCGTGATGCGCGGCGACGCGCTCCAGCCGTCGCAGGACGTTCGCGACGTGCGAGCCGAAGATGCCGCGATAGCTGTGCATCTCGTCCACCACCACGTGACGCAGCCGGCTGAAGAAGCGCGCCCACCGCGCGTGCGCCGGCAGGATGCCCTGGTGGAGCATGTCGGGATTGGACAGGATGACGTTGCCCTCGTCGCGCAGCCGGCGGCGCGTGGTGGCCTGCGTGTCGCCATCGTAGACACCGGCCATGAGCGAGCGCGTGAGCTCGGGGTGACCGCCGGTGAGCCGCATCAATCCCTTGAGCTGGTCCTGCGCGAGCGCCTTGGTCGGAAACAGGTAGAGCGCGGTCGAATCGGGCTCGCGCAGCAGCGTCTCGAGCACCGGCAGGTGGTAGGCGAGGCTCTTGCCGCTGGCGGTGCCGGTCACGATCACGGTGTCGCGCCGCGCGCGCAGCGCCTCGATGGCGTGAACCTGATGCGTGTACAGCTTCGAGATCCCGAGTCCCTCGAGGGCGAGGCTCAGCGGTTCGGGCAGCGGCAGCGACAGCTCGCCGTGGCGAGCCCGGCGCGCGGGCAGGGTCTCCCAGTGGGAGAGCGCGCCACGGTGCTCGCCGCGGGCTGCCAGCGAGCGCAGCCAGTGCGCAAGCCCGTCACCGGCCGGCGCGTCGGCGTCGAGTGGCAGGAAGCTGCCGGTCCTTGGCTCCATGGCTCGCGAGTATACGCATGTGCAGTGAGTTTGGGGAGGGTGGACTGCCGGGCACCGTCGAACGCCCGGCAGTCCGCGCTACTCCACGCTCCGCGTGGTGGGCGTGAAGCCGGTGATGGTCCAGCGGCCGGCGCGCCCCTCGAAGGTCACGCGGTAGGCCTCCTGCTCGCCGCGGAAGAAGACCATCTCGTGCGCCGTCTCGTCGCTGCTCGGCGCCGCGCGCCACAGCCCGCGCGGCTGGTTCCACTGGAGCCGCCGCGCCTGATCCCAGAGCGAGGCGTCCGCCAGCTGCGCCATTCCGGCGTCGCGATCGTTCTCAACCACGGCCTGGATGAAGCGCACGAAGGTCGAGTAGGGCGAACCCACCTCTTCGTCATTCAGGCGCATGAAGCCGGCGTCGGTCCAGACGAAGTGATGGACTTCGTAGACGTGCGGGCAGGTGCTGCACTCCTCGAACAGTTTCGCGGGGCGCCAGGTGCGCGTGTGCAGCTCGAGCGTCGTGTCTTCCATCGCGAACTCGCCGCTGCCGAAGCCGCCGAGCGAGTCGGGCCCCAGCGTTTGCAGCAACGAGAAGGTCCCGCCTGCCGCGGCCCTCCACGCCATCAGGATCGGCTGGCGGCCGGCGCCGCTGCGGCGGAGAAACAACGAAGCGACGCTGACCGGCGGCGTCGGGGTGGTCGGCAGCGCCGCGAGCGCGGAGAAGCGCAGGTCGCGGCCTTCGAGCAGCTGGAGTCGCGCGCCCCGCTCGCCGAGCCAGAACAAGTAGGGCCACGAGCCGTGATCCGGGTCGGAACGCGAAAAGAGATTGACCAGCACCGCGCCGCCGCTCGCTCCCACCTCGCCGCCGATGCCCAGCGAATCGAGCAGCGTGCGCGCGCGTTCCGACCAGCTGGTGATCGGGCGGCGCCTGAGGTCGGAGAGCAGGACGGCGGCGGTGAGGCGCGCCGCGTCGTCGCCCGCGCCGCTGTCCCATTCCTCCTGGGCGTTCGCGATCGCGGCCGCCACCGAGTCGGCGTTCATCACCGCCGAGCTGTCGGCCGGAAGCGGCTTGTATCGCCCGTGCGGCTGGCACCCGCAAAGTGCGAGCGCCAGAACGGCCGCGATGAGTGTCGGCCGGCCGCGCGTCAGCGGACCTGCACCTGCGACGATGTCGCGACCTTTTCCCGGATCCAATCGCTGATGATCCATCGCCCATCCTTGACGACGAAGTGCACTGCCCAACTCGGAGCGTCCTTGCCGGTCCCTCGGCGTATCACCATCCAGTGAGGCCAGGTCTGCCCCGGCTCCACGTTGACCACCTGATAGATCCCCCGCGGCCCACCCTTGTCCCAGCCGTTCGTGATCGCCTCGTTGACGCGCGTGGGATTGATGAGGAGCCTGGAGGCCGCGGTGCGATTGCCTTCGCGCAGCAATCGGGTGAACAGCAGGAACGTCGAGTACGGCGACGGCACCAGCCGGTCTTCGCTGATCTCGAAGCCCCTGTCGCGTTCGGTCCATGTCCTTTCGGTCACCAGTTTCGGACAGCCCTCGCAGGTGATGAAGAGCGAGTCCTGAACCCCGATCGTCCAGGTGACCAGCTCCGGAATCCCATCATCGTTGATGTCGGCGAAGGCGAAATCGCCCGGACCTCCCATGTCGGGCCCATGGCCCGGGTACTGATCCGCCATCCAGAAGTACCCGTTTTGGGACAACCGCAGCAAGGTGAGCAGGAGCGGCCCCGATCCGTGGCGGGCGTTCTCCATGATCGCCCAGCTGTAAGGCTTGGTCTCGTAGCCGGTGCGCCACACGCGCATGAAGACGTTGCGGCCGCTGGTGAAGCGCACGCCCTGAATGCGCAGATCCTGGCCCTGGTACCAGTAGAGGAAGCCGGTGACATCGGCGGTGCTCCGGAACGGATTGCGCACCATCAGCACCGCGAAATACGGCATCTCGGGATCGGTCGAAATGGTGGTGTCGAGACCGAGCGAATCGATCACCGGCTCGACGGCGAAGGCCTGGGCGAAATTTCCGCGTCCCAGCGAACGCAGCAGCGTGCGTCCGATCTTGCCCACGAACTCGTAGGCCACGTAGTTCGTGCCGCCCAGGCTGTCGCCGGTGTTGGTGCGGAACATGGAGCGGGCGCGCACCGCCCAGGCGGTGATCGAGTCCATGTCGGAGGGCATCCAGGGCCGGACGTGGGGCGCGGCGGCGGCCGGAACGGAGAGCAGGGCGGCGGCGCATACGACGAAGGCGAGCGCGAACGCGGGCAGGCCGACACGTCGGCGCCCACCCGGCGCGGGCGGAGCTTCGATCATGTCAGGCAGTGGAACGTGAGCGGGCGCCACGCGTCAAGGCGCAACTGTGGCGAACGGGGCCGGCGGCGTCCGGAAGTAGTAAAGCTTGAGATACGGCGCCCGCGCTGGCTGGTTCAGGTGCGGGCTGACATAGGAGACGCGCAGGCTCGAGGTGAGCATGTAGCCGAAGAAGCCCCCGCGCCGGACGCTGGCCTCGACGTGGGACACCAGCAGATCCGAGGAATAGACGATCCGGGAGCCGCCCACGCCACGGACCGGGGCGAGCGCCTGCCCCAGCGCCGGCAGGTCGGTGAGGAAATTGAGGCCCGGCTTGCAGGGATGAAGCCAGGGCTGTTTCGACGACCACAGCGTGAGCTGGCCGGTGTTGATGCGCGAGGCGTTTTGGTCGAAGACGGACGCCTCCATTCGCGCCTCCGCCAGATGCACGTCTGCGGGGAGCGCGGACAGCGGGAATAGCAGCCAGCACTGGTAGCCGGGAAAGCTCACGAGCGAGTCGGAGAGACAGTTCTGGAACGGAAACGCCTGCGAGGCGGACTGGGAATTCCAGGCGTAATCCGAGGCGGCGATGATGAGTGAATCCACCTGGGTGCTGGCCGGCAGCGTCGAGAATCGCTGGACCGTCCCGTCGAGATGCTCGCCGGTCGTCGCGTTGACCACCGTGATCGACCAGAAGATGGTGCTCTCGAGCGGCCAGCGCGTGGCCGGCAGGTAGTAGGCGGTCGAGACCGTCGCGATCGGCGTGCCCGAGCGCGCGGCAATGGCGGCCGAATCGGCCCCGGCCCAGATCTGATAGCTGATCGTGCCGAGCCCGGCCTCGGTCGAATCCCACGACAACATCACGAACGGCGATTCGTTCGGGGTCCCGGCGATGGGCCGCGGTGTGGTCGGCCGACGCAGGCTGTTGGTGGTGAACTGGAAGAACCAGCCGTCCGGTCCGAACGAGACTCCGTCCGCGGTCAGAACCGCCGACGTGAATTCCACCGTGTAGGTCTTCCGCAACTCGAGGGCGACTTGCGGGAGAATGCGAAGCACGAGCGTCCCCGGATTCCAGGCGAGAGCGATGGGCAGTCGGCGCGTGTCCTGCTTCAGGAACACGGTGGTCGGGGTCATGGTCGAGGGGTTCATCGGCGTCGAGAACTGGACGCGGATGTCGCTGTCATAGGGCACGCCGGTGGCGCGTGCCGCCGGCTGGGTGCTCGCCACCTGAGGCGGCGGGGGCGGCGCCGGCGCGGCGGGCGAGTGTGCGGACGAGCTGCAGCCCGCTCCCGCCAGCACCAGCAGCACCGCAAGGGAAAGTCGTCGCAACATGATTGGAGAATTGTAGGACGGAACAGCGGCCGATTCCCAGCGCCGCCCGGTTGACCCCTTCATTCTTCCGTCCCTAACGTGGGGCCATGTGCACGGTGGTATTCGGCTGGAACGCGCTCGGCTCCGACACCCTGCTGCTCGCCGCCAACCGCGACGAGGATCCTCGCCGGCCCTCGGCGGGGCCGCGGCGGCTGCACGAGTCGCCGCGCGTGGTGGGCGGCATGGATCTGACCGCGGGCGGCACCTGGCTCGCGATCCGCGAGCGCCGATCGCTGGTGGCGGTGCTCAACCGGCGAGACCCGGACCGTATTTCGCCGCCGCCGCGTCGCCGCTCGCGCGGCCTGCTCGCCCTGCAGATCGCGGCCTCCGGCAATGGCGATCCGCGGGTCTGCGCCGAGGCCGCGCGGTTGCTGCTGGGCGCCGACCTCTACGCGCCGTGCTCCCTGCTGATCGCGGGCCCGGAGGCGGCACTGCTGGTCTCGCACGCCGGCGGCGGGCCGCCGCGCGTCGAGAAGGTCGCCGCCGGCTGGCATGTCATCACGCATCAGGAATTGGATGACGCGAGCGAGCCGCGCGCCGCCTGGCTCGCGAGCGAGCTGGCGCGCTTCACCCCGCGCGATCGTGACGAGGCGGAGCGGCAGCTCGATGTCTGGCTCGCGAGTCACGGGAATCCTGGGCCCCCGGTCTGCCTGCACGAAGGACCGGTGGTCACGGTCTCGACCAGCCGTGTCTGGCTGGCCGCCGATGGCGTCGGCTACCGGCACGGCGAGGGCCCGGCGCACGCGGCGACGTGGACCGACTGGACAACGCTGATCACCGAAAACTGAGCGAACGGAGAACTCATGAAGCTCGAGAATCAGGTGGCTCTGATCACCGGCGCGAGTCACGGCCTCGGCCTGGCGATCGCCCGGGCGCTGTCCGGCGAAGGCGCGGCGATCGCCGCGCTGGCGCGAGGCGGCGAGAAGCTCGACGAAGCGGTCGCTTCCCTGCGGGCGGCCGGCGCGCGCGCGATCGCGGCCCCCGCCGACGTCACCCGCGACAGCGAGGTGGCCGGCGCGGTGAAGACGACGCTCGAACAATGGGGCCGGCTCGATCTGGTGGTGCTCAACGCCGGCACCTGGGCGGGAGCGCCGATTCACGAGACCACCGAGCCGCAGTGGGACGCGCTGCTCGATCTCAACCTCAAGGGCGCGTTCCTCACGCTGCGGCACACGCTGCCCTGGCTCATCCAGCAGAAGCGCGGCATCGTGGTTGGCATCTCGTCGCTGGGAGGGCTGGTGGGCCAGCCGGGCTCCGCCGCTTACGCCGCGAGCAAGTGGGGACTGCGCGGACTGCTCGAATCGGCGGCGCTGGAGGTGAAGCCGCATCACGTGCGGGTCAGCATCGTCCATCCGCACAACATGAACTCCGCCGGCCGGCCGATCGCGCCGGGCAGCGAGGAGCGCGATCGCAATCTCGAGAACGCCGACGTCGCCGCGATGGTGCTGTGGATCTGCACCGCTCCCGAGTATGTGAGCGTCGGCAATGTCTCGGTGTGGCCCATTCACGCGGGGATTCGAGCGCAGTTGTAGGGCCGGTCTCATCGGATCAGCACGAACTTGCCGATCTGGTGTCCCTGGCTCGAATCCACCGTGAACAGGTAGACGCCCGACTCGACGTCCTGCCCGTTGCGCGAGATCAGATTCCACGGCTCCTGTCCGTCCCCACTGCGGCCGTCATGTATCAGCTGCGCCACGAAGTCGCCGGCCAGCGTGTAGATCTTGATGGTGCTGACGCCTGCCGGCAGATGCATGAAGTCGACGTGGCGCGGCAGCGGATCGCCGAACACCGCCGGCCGATCCCAGCCCGCCTGAGCCTTGTAGGGATTCGGCACCACCGTCACCTTTCCCGCCTTCGGCGCCGCGGCGGTGTGCGGCGTC
>DATKAB010000101.1 GCA_035498555.1 Candidatus Sulfotelmatobacter sp. | reverse complement strand
GGCGTGAACCTGCCGCCGCACGCCACTTCGGCCGCCGCGCTGCTCACGCTGGTGCGGAACGCGCTGATCTACGACGACGGCGATCGCCTGCAGCTCACCATGGGCGCGCGCGATTCGTGGTGGGCGCACGGCGGGCACGTGACAAGAGCGCCGACGCGATGGGGTTGGGTCTCGTTCGATTTCGCGCGCCGCGGAAATGTCGCGAGCTGGAACTGGACGCCGGTTCAGGTATGGACCGAGCTGCGCCTGCCGCCCGGCGCGCGACTCGATGGAGCGCCGCCCGCGCCGCTGCTCGCGCTCGCGTCGGGACGCGGCGTTCTCGCGCCGCCGGGGAGCGTGACCGCCGAGGTTCGACTCCGTTAGAAGTCAGCGAATCTCATAGTTCGGCGCTTCCTTGGTGATGGTGACGTCGTGCGGGTGGCTCTCGCGCAGGCCCGCGGTGCTCACGCGCACGAAGCGGGTCTTCGTGCGCAGGCCCTCGATGTCGGCGACGCCGCAGTAACCCATGCCGGCGCGCAGGCCGCCCACCATCTGGAACACCGACGATGAGATCGGTCCCTTGAACGGCACTCGGCCCTCGATGCCTTCGGGCACGAGCTTCGACAGCTCTTCGGTGTTGTCCTGGAAGTAGCGCTCGCGGCTGCCCTTCGCGGTCGCCATCGCCGAGAGCGAGCCCATGCCGCGATAAACCTTGTACGAGCGGCCCTCGAGCAGCACGACTTCGCCGGGGCTCTCGGTGGTGCCGGCGAACAGGCTGCCGATCATCACCGAGTGGGCGCCGGCGGCGAGCGCCTTCACCACGTCGCCCGAATACTTGATGCCGCCGTCGGCCACGATCGGGATGTCGGCCTTCTCGAGCGCGCGCGCCGCCTCGAGCACCGCGGTCACCTGCGCCATGCCGGCGCCGGTCACCACGCGCGTGGTGCAGATGGCACCCGGGCCCATGCCGACCTTCACCGCGTCAGCGCCGGTTGCGGCCGCGGCCTTCGCCCCTTCCGCAGTGCCGACGTTGCCCACCACCAGGTCCACGTCGGTGAAGCGCTCGCGCAGCGTCTTTGCGCCCTCGAGCACGCCCTGCGAGTGCGCGTGCGCGCTGTCCACCACCAGCGCGTCGACGCCGGCACGCACCAGCTCGGCGGCGCGCTCGAGGTAGTCGCCGCCCGCGCTCACTGCCGCCGCCACGCGCAGCCGTCCCAGATCGTCCTTGCAGGCGTGGGGGTGGCGGATGCGCTTCTCGATGTCCTTGACCGTGATGAGGCCGCGCAGCGTGCCGTCGGGATCGGTCACCGGGAGCTTCTCGATGCGATGCCTGGCGAGGATGGCGCGCGCCTGTTCGAGCGTGGTGCCGACCGGCGCCGTGATCAGCCGCTCGCGCGTCATCACCTCGGAGACACGCTTCGACATCTGATCCTCGAAGCGCAGGTCGCGATTGGTGAGAATGCCGACCAGCTTGCCGTTCTCGGTGATCGGCACGCCCGAGATGTGGAAACGCGCGCACAGGTCGCGCGCCTCGCCGATCGAGGCGCTCGCCGGCAGAGTGATCGGATCCGTGATCATGCCGCTCTCGGAACGCTTGACGCGGTCGACCTGCGCCGCCTGCTCTTCGACCGTGAGGTTCTTGTGCAGCACGCCAATGCCGCCCTCGCGGGCCAGGGCGATCGCCAGCTCCCACTCGGTCACGGTGTCCATCGCTGCGCTCACGATCGGCACGTTGAGCGCGATCCGCCGTGAGAAGCGCGAGCGCAGGTCCACCGACCGCGGATGCACGGCCGAGTAGGCCGGCACCAGCAGGACGTCGTCGAAGGTGAGCGCCTCCGGCCCCACCTTCTCGCCCGGGGAGATGCGGTCGCTCAAGACGTCCTCATGCGGAGTACAGCCAGCCGCGGCACGGGACCGCGGCGCGAAATCAATGCGCTTCCCCCGACTTTTTCGGCCCCGGAGTGAAGTAGTAGTTGGCGCCGAATCGTATGTCGAAGGACCAGACGTTGCTATTCCAGCCCGACGGGAACTGCTCGTCGCGCTGGGCGAAGATCAGGTGCGAGGTGGCGGAGAACTCGAGCGAGACCGCGGGCAGCGTTTTCATGAAGTGCTCGGCGCCGAACTCGCCGGTGATTCCGGGATAGAAGCCATTGTGGAGCTTGTGGCTCACCGGGTCCTCGACCAGCTTGCGATTCTGCTCGATCCACACGCGGTAGGCGCCGGTGCCCACGCCTTCGTGATAGAGCCAGCTGCGCGTGCGCTGCAGCAGCTGGATCTGGAAGGTCGCCGGCATGATGAGCGTCAGAACGTCGCCCTTGCTGCTGTCGCTCGGGAAGTAGGCGGTGCGGAACGGCATCGGCGCCTTGCTGTCGTAGCCGACCCACAGGAATCCCGGGCTCACCTGCCAGCGGAAGTGATTCGACCACGTGTAGCGCAGGTTGGCTGCGAATACCATGCGCAGGCTGACGTCGCGATCGCCCCAGATCGGATTGCCGTTGTTGTCGGTGGCGCGCGAATTGGTGTAGTCGCCATCCGCGAACAGCGTCGCGAGTCCGAGTCCGCCGCCGAGGCTCGCGAGGCCCTTTCCGCCCGCGACGCGGGCGGAATTGGGAGGCTCGGGCGGCCTGGGGTGAGCGGCGGCCGCAGCGGGCTTCGCGAGCGTGTCGACGGCGGTGGTGCCGGGCGGCGGCGGAGCCGGTGTCGCGGGGGCCAGAGTCACGGGGGCGGGCGCCGCCGGAGGCGTGGGAGCCGGGGTTGCCGGTGGCGCGGGGCTCGCCGGCGCCGGCGCCGGCGTCGGACTGGGCGGGGGTTGATCGGCCGCAAAGCAGTATGCGGCCACGGTGAGCAGGCCGATCAGGGCGATGCTCACCCCGCGAAGACCCTTCATCATTCGGCGGAAACTCCTCTCCCGAGCGGTGGGAATAACCAGGAAGGCCCGGTGCGATGAGCGGCGGAGTATAGGAAGCGGGTTTCGAGAGTGTCAATGCGACGACAGCGGCGACAGCCCATGGACGCGGGCCGCGCGACGCGCGCGCGCAAGTCGCAGTCCGGCCGCGGCCCCCTCGCTGGAATGAGGTTTGCCGCTGCGCCGCGCCGGCTCAACCGGGATCCCGCCAGATTCGCCCGCACCACTCCTCCACCCCGCCCTCCGAGTACCCAGCACAAGGATTTTGGAAGCATTCGGACCGGCGGCCAACCGGTCCCGTCCCGGTTGAGTCGCCCCCTGGAATCGTCCGGGGCTTCGTTGCTCACTCGCTCCTCGCTGCGAAGCATCCTGAAGGATCCGTCTCGCTCGTCGCTGTTTCGCGCCTTACCCTGAACGATTCCAGGAAGCGACCTAGTGGACCGGGGTATCCAGCATCACCACGCGGCGCGTCACCGAATAGCCCACCGACGGCGCGTGGACGCGCAGGAAATAGACGCCGGGGCCGGCGCGATTGCCGTGCGCGTCGCTGCCGTTCCATTGCACGGTGACGATGCCGGCGCGCGTCTCGGGCACCCCGCGCACGATCGCGGTCACCCAGCGACCGTGCGCGTCGAAGAGGTCGCCGACCAGGTCGGGCGCGATCTGGCCATTGGCGCCGCGCGGCGCCGCGAACTGAACCGTGACGACTCCGTTCTCGCCGCCCGGCTGCGGCCAGACGCGCACGCCGGCCGGCGCCGCCGGCAGCGTCAGGCGGCCGGCCTCGATCTCTTCGCCCAGGCCGTTGATCGCATAGACGACGTAGGTGTCTCCGGCAAGACCGTCGGGATCCGTGAACGAGGTGGTGGTCAGTGGATTGGGCCCGACGATCTCCCCCGGGCCGGAAGATCCCGCGCGGATTCGGCGCACTCGGACGCCCGAGATACCCTGCGGTCCAATCGGCGGAGCGGTGGCGAAGTCGAGCCTCACGCCGTTCGGCGTCGCGTCGAAGCTGAACGACGCAAGCGAAACGGCGCGCTCGACCTGAACGATCGGTTCACCGGCCGCGCGGCCGATCGCGCCGCCCGCGGGCGAGCGCAAGACCAGGAAACCGGAGTCCGGGACCGCCTGCGTCACCTTGACGTCGAGTGAATTCTCGGCGGCACCGCCCGCGCCGCTCGCGAGCCTCACGGGTGGCTCGCCGTTCACCCCCTCGAACCAGAGATCCGCGGGCTCAGCCCCGCTCCACTGAACGCGCTGAGTCGAGCCGAGCGGCCAGCGCGTTCCCGCGACCAGGTTCTCGAATCGCCAGCGCGCGACCGGAAACCACTGCACCGCACCGGCCGATTCGTCGCTCGGGACCGCCCCGAGCGGCGCGCCGGCCACCACCAGAGCGAGCAGCGAATCGGCGCCCACCGAGCGCGCGGCCAGCGAGCTGCCGAGGTAGGTGCGCGGCCGGCCGACGGCGAACAGGTCGAGATGGGAATCCGAGCGGCCGTACAACACGTCGATGCGCCCGCATTGCGGGCCGGCGTCCGACGCGGCCGGCGAGCCGATCACGAGATCGGGTCGCCCGTCGCCATTCAGATCCGCTCCGCCGGCGAGCGCGCTTCCGAACTGATCGCCGGCATGATTCCCGGTCAGGCTCGACCCGAGCTGCGGCAAACGGCCGGGAGCGCCGAAGTAGATCCGCACTTCGCCGGCGTCGGGCCCGCCGTCGTTCGAAAGCGGCGCGCCGACCGCGAAATCGTCGAAGCCATCGCCATCGAAGTCGCCGAGTGGCGCGAGCGCCGAGCCGAAGCCGTCACCGATCGCCGTTCCTTCGAGCACCGTTCGATGCATCTGCAGGACGTTCGCGGCGCCGAAGAAGACGTGAACCGTGCTGGCGCCGCGGCCGCTGGGAAGCGGCGGCCCGCTCACCAGCAGGTCGTCGAAGCCGTCGCCGTTGATGTCGCCAGCGCGCGCCACCGCCGCGCCGAACGGACCCGGCGTTCCGGCGTCGAGCACGGCGTCGGGAATCGTGCTGCCGCGGCCGCCGATAAAGACGTAGACGTGGCCCGGCCCGCTCGAGCCGGGTGCTCCCACGATCAGATCGGGACGCCCGTCACCATTCAGATCGGCCGCGGCGATCGCGCTGCCGAACAATTCGCCGGTGCCGCTCGCGTCGATCGTGATCGGTGAGGAGTGATCGGCGCCGGGGCCGCCACGGTAAACGTAGACGCGCCCCTGATCGACGTGCGCGCCGTCGTAGCTGGGAGCCCCGATCGCCAGATCGGGCCGGCCGTCGCCGTCGTAATCGCCGATGTCGGCAATCGCGGCGCCGAAATCCTCGTTGGGCGCGAGACCGTGGATCGCGATCGACGTGGAATCGCTGGCGTCGAGTTCGCGCGTTACGATCACCGCGCCGCCGGGATCCGGGGAGGCGCCGGCGAACACGTCGGGCCGGCCATCCCCGTCCCAGTCCACGCCGGTCGCGACCGAGCGGCCGAGTCGCGGCGCGCCGCTCGGCCCGGCGATGCGCGCGAGATCGAACACCGCGGCCGGCGCCGGCAGCTCGCGCGTGAGGTGAAAGAAGCCCGAGCACAGCGTGGCGTTGCCGGCGAGCGGCGGAAAACCGGTGCGGGCGAGGCGCAGCCGCGCGCGGCCGGTCACCTGATCGGGCACGGCAATCGTGACCTGGTTGTCGCTCGCGCCGCCGACACCGCTCGCCAGCGTCGTCCAGCTCGCGCCGCCATCGAGCGACAGCTCGATGTCGGCCGGGTCGGCGCCCTGCCATTTCACGTCGGCGCTGCCGCCCGCGCTCCAGTGATCTCCGGCGAGCGGCGCCTCGATGTGATAGCGCTCGATGCGCAGCAGATACGCGGCGCCGGCGTTCACTCCGCCGACGTCGTTGAGCAGCGCCCCCACCAGCAGCGCGTTGGTGCCGCCGAGATCCGGATCGCCGGCGTTCGCCACCGATACGCCGAGATTGTCGTTGGCGGCTTCGCCGTTCAGGACCGCAGCCGGAATCGTGTCGGGCGGCGCACCGCCGAAGAAGACGTAGGCGCGACCGGAATTGATGCCGTTGATGTCCGACGACGATGCACCCACCGCGATGTCGGCGAAGCCGTCGCCGTCCAGATCGCCGGCGCCCGCCACCGATGCTCCGAAGTTGTCGTTCGCGCCCTGGCCATGGAACTCGCGTGCGGGCGAAGTGCTCAACGGGCGACCGCCGTAGAACAGCAGCACCGTCCCCGCTCCGGGAAGGCCGTTGGCCGCGGCGAAGGGCGCGCCCACCAGCCAGTCGGCGTAGCCGTCGCCATTCACGTCGCCGGCGCCCGCCACCGAGTAGCCGAAGAGGTCCGCGTTGGTGTTCGAGAAGATCTGCCTGGCGGGTGCGTCCGACATCGCCGGCCCGCCGTAGAAGATCTCGATGCTTCCGGGCACCGTCGCCGAAGCGCCGTGGATGCCGACGACCATGTCGTTGTAGCCGTCGCCGTTGATGTCGCCGGGTCCGGCGATCGCCCACACCGAATTGCCGGTCCCGGTTTGCAGCGTGAAATCGGGATAATTGTCGGCGTTCGGACCTCCGAAGTAGATGCTGACGGTTCCCGGATTGGTCGGGAGCACCGAACCGGACACGGCAAAGTCGGGATAGCCATCGCCGTTCACGTCGCCCAGCGCCGCCACCGCGCTGCCGAAAGCGTAGATCCCGGCGGGCGAATCGAGCGAGAAGCGCGGGGCGGCGCCGAGCTGCGCGCTTCCGTAATAGATCCAGGCGCGTCCGTACGTGCCGGGCGTCACGCCCAGGTTGTACTGGGGATCGCCGACCACCCAGTCGTCGTAGCCGTCGCCGTTGAAGTCGCCGATGCCCACCACCTGCGAACCAAAGTGGCCGGTGCTGTAGCGGCCGATCATGGTGAGATCGGGAATCGAGTCGAGGTCTGCGCCACCGAGCAGGACGTAGGCACGTCCGGCCTCGCTGCGGAGTCCGGGCGCCTTGGGCGCGCCGACCAGGAAATCCTCGTAGCCGTCGCCGTTCACGTCGCCGGCGCGCCCGACGCTGGCGCCGAAGTTGTGCCCGGCCCCGAGCCCGGGGATGCGCAGCTTGAGCTCGGGCACCAGCTGCGCGTGTGCCGCGCCGGCCGCGACCAGCGCGGCGCCGAACAGCAGCGCCGCAGCGCGAGTCGCGTGTCGAACGGCGGGCCCCGGTCGCCGCACGTCTACCTCAGGAGCACGATGCGCGTGCTCGCGTGCGATGGCCCGCTGTCGAGTCGCGCGAAATAGATGCCGGAGCGCATCGCGATGCCGTTGAGATTGAGCCCGTCCCAGACCGCGATGCCGCTCGGCAGGTTGGGAAGGCCGAGCCCGCGCACCTCGCGGCCGGCGACGTCGAAGATGTGGATGGCCTGCGGACTGCTCGCGTAGGCCGGATCGCCCTGCCACTCGATCTCGACCGGCGCCGGGCTCGGCTGCCGCGACGGGATCAACGCGACGCCGGAGTGACCCCCCAGTCTGCCAATGAAGATCGCGACCTGATTGGAGAGCGCGGAGACGTTGTTGGCGGCGTCCACCGCTCGCATCGCCACCCACACGCGCCGGCCGTGCGGCATGCCGCGCAGCAAGTGCTGTTCGCGCTGGCCGCCGGCGGCGGTCGCCGGAACGTCCTCGCCGAGCTTCGCTGCGGCGAAGCCGGCGCTGTCGAGCGGCGTCTCGGAGTAGCGCACCCGATAGTACGAGGGCCGGCCGATCCGCCCGTCGTCGCCGCTCGCCGTCCAGTCGAGCGTGAGCGTGGAATCGCTCACCGCTTGAACCGACAGATCGGCGACCGCGGCCGGGGCGTCGTTCTGCGTGCGCACGTCGATCACGTTGGAGATCGCGCCCCAGTTGCCGTCGGAGTCCTGGCCGCGGAGCGCGATCCAGTTGTCGGCGTTCTCGGTCAGCGTCGAGATGGTCATCTGCTCGGCGGAGCCGGGCGCCGACGGCGAGGGCACGCCGCCGAGCGCCGGGGCGGCCGCGAAGTTGGTGGCGTCGAGCGGCGTGGTCGACACGCGCACGTCGTAGCGCGCGGCACGCGGACCCGAGCTGCCGGGATCGAGCGGCGCCGTCCAGCGCAACGTGACGTCGTGCGTGCTCGCGGCGCCGGCACTCAGGTCGCCGATCGAATTGGGACCCTGATCGTCGACCGAGCCGATCGCGGGAACACCGAGCTGGCTTCCGGTGCGCGCGTAGTTGCCGCGCGCGGTCGGCCACCCCGCGGACGCGGCGCGCCAGGTGCGCTGCCCGGCGTTGTAGAGATAGAGCGTGCTGTCGGACTCGGAGCCGGCGAGCACCGAGGTGCTCCCGTTTCCGTTCACGTCGGCCAGCGAGGGCGAAGCCGCCGCGAAACCGGCCTTGGGCCAGTTGCGCAGCGGCGCCAACACGGAGCTGAGCGCGAGCAACTGATGACGGCCCTGGTTGTCGATGCTTGCGTACATCACCTGCGCTCCGCCATCGGTCGCGAGCGGGCCCACCACCGGCGCTCCATCGGGCGGAGTGGTGAGGACGGCCTCCCGCAACATCACGCCCGCCGAATCGAACGAGGCGACCTGATAGGGCGCGGCCGTGGTGGCCACGATTTCGTTTCGTCCGTCGCCGTCGAGATCGCCGACCGCGATGTCCTCGAACAGCGGCGAGGGCAAGGTGCCGCTGAAGCGCAGCGAGCCGTCGGCTCGATAGCCGCGCAGGGTGATGCCGGCCCCAACCACGACCACCGGAGCGGGGTCGGTGCCGAGCCGCGTCACCACCGGGGCGAAGGGCGTGCTCCCGATGTAGACCGGCCAGCCCGGGCGCTCGACCCCGTCGGCGCCGAGCAGGTGCACGTCGTAGTCCGGAGTGGCGGCGATGATCTCGAGCCCCGGAGAGCCGTCGAGATTTGCGAGCGCCACGCGCAGGTTCCCTCCCGGCTGCGCGATCTTCCGCGGAAACCCCGGTAAACGCTGGCCGCTCAGGTTCCACACCCAGACCGAGCCGTCGTCGCCTCCCCAAACGATCTCCGGCACGCCATCGCCGTCGAGATCGCCGAGCGCGGGGTAGAGGTCGTTGAAGCCGCGGGAAGTGGTCGCGTCCACCTGCCAGAACGAAGCGAGCGCGCTTCCGAACCTGAAGCCCACGATGCGGCCGTCGGCGAGCGCCACGAACAGACAGGTGCCGGCCCCGGGGCCGAAATCGGCGGCGGCGATTCCGCCGGCCGGACGGCTGCCGAGCGGGAGTCGCGTCGTGATCTGGCCGAGGAGCGGGTCGGCGAGGATCAACGTGCTCTCGGCGGTCACGTAGGCGAGCAGCGAGCGCCCGGACAGGGAATGCAGCGGAACGCCCGCGCCGACCGTTCGCGCGCCGACCGGAATCCCGGTCGACGCGGCGGGGTCGGCGAGCAGGCGATAGAGATTGAGACGGCCGGTGCCGTACAGGTTGCCGGGATTCTGCGCCGAGATGTCGTCGGTGCTCTCCTTCAGCCGGAGCTGAACGAGCGCCGGGCTGAGCTGCGGGAGGCCACTCTGGATGCGCGCCGACTGGAGCAGTGCCACCGCCCCGGTCACCATCGGCGCCGAGAACGACGTGCCCGCTTCGCCGGCGCTGTATCCGGGGGTGCGCAGCCCGATGCTGTCGCTCCCTTCCGGGTGAAGCGTGGTGGTGGGAATCGACTGTCCGGGCGCCGAGAGATCCACCCAGGCGCCGGGATTGCTGAACAGCGTGACCTTGTCGTTCTGATCGGTGGCACCCACCGAGATCACGTCGTCTCGCGTACCCAGATCGTTGAAGGTGCCGTTGTTTCCCGCCGCCACCACGATCACCACGTGGTGCGCGGTGGCGAAGTTGGCGGCGGCGAAGAGATCGGGTTGAGTGACGTTCTCGAACGAACAATTGATGACCGTAGCGCCGTTCATCACCGCGTAGACCATCGCCTGTGCGGCGTTGCCGAGATCGATCAGCCCGGCGGCGTTGAGCGGCGAAGAGTATCCGGCGCGCAGCGGCATGATCGCGGCGCGCGGCGCGACGCCGGGGATGCCGATGCCGTTGTCGGCGATCGCTCCCGCGACTCCGGCGACCGCCGTGCCGTGCACCGCGAAATCATCGGGGTCGTTGTCGGCGTCGTTCCAGTCCTCGCCCGGGCGAACTTCGGCGGCCGAATCGAGCGCTACGAAATCCCAGCCTCCGACGTCGTCCACGAAGCCATTGCCATCGTCATCCACGCCCGGCAGACCATGCAGCTCGGCCTGGTTCACCCACAGATTGCCGTGACCGCCTGCCACCGCGCCGCCGAGATCCGGGTGATAGGAGAGAACGCCGGTGTCGACGATCGCCATCACCACCGAAGGGTCGCCCTGCGTGATGTCCCAGGCCTCGAGCGCGTGCACGTCCTTGCGCGATGCCTGATCGAGGTAGTAGCAGAGATTCCACAGCGAGTCGCTGGGCGCGGGCGCCGTCAGGGGCGCGCGGGCCACGCGCTCGCCCCACGACTCGCTCGTGCGCGAAGCCGCTTCCAGCGCCGCGCCGTCTTCGACCGCGACCACCGCGATCGGCGCGGCCTCTTCGACCTCGGCCGAGGCTTTGAGAACGTCCATCACGTTGGAGAGATCGAGGCCCTTCGGCAGGTGGGCGATCCAGAACGTGCTGAGATCGGGATTCCCCATGCCGGGATGCGTGCCGCGGAACTCGGGCTCGAACCACGCGCCCGAGAGTCGCCCGCTCAGCGCCTCGAGCCCGCTCGGCCGGAACGCGCGCAGTGACGTGGCGCTGCGATCGCGCGGCAGGCTCGACCACGCGGCTCGCGAGACGTCGGCCCGCAGCCGGATCACCGCGCGCGTGCTCGTGTACCACGGGCCGTGGCCGGAGCGGGCGGTTTCGAGCACCGGGAACTCGAGCGGCGCGGCATGGGAGGAGCGTGCTAGCCCAAGCCCGGCGGCCGGGATCGAGACAGCGAAGAGCAACCATCGCGAGGCGAGTCGTCTGAGGGGCATGACGATCGGCTTTCTCGCCGCGGGGGGACGCGGCAGGCGAACGGGTCGGGAACGACGACTCTACACCGGCCGGGCTCCGATGGGTCGGGAGATTCGTGCCGGGGAACGCTCCGGCAAAGGCCGGGCGGCCGGAGGGGCTTCGAGCCCGCATTTCGTTGACACTCCGCGGGACAGCCCCGTACTATCCCGCCCTCATTTTGCCCAGTGAACGCCGGGATCACCGCTCCGCGGCCCGCACAGCCGGCGTTTCATCCTGTTGGGGGACTGAATGACCCGCACCGACCAGTGGAAGCTGGCGGGCGTCGTGCTCGCCACGGCGCTTGCCATCTGGTACCTGCTGCCCTCCATCCGCTACTACAGCATGACCCCGGCCCAGCGGGACGCGCTGCCCCACAAGGAGCTGTCCGATCTCCGGCGCAAGGCCATCCACCTCGGGCTCGATCTCCAGGGCGGCATGCATCTGGTGCTCGAGGTCGATCGCTCCCGCCTGAGCGCCGCCGAGGCCAAAGACGCGCCCGACCGGGCGATGGAGATCATCCGCAATCGCGTGGATCAGTTCGGCGTCGCCGAGCCGCTCATCCAGCGCGAAGGCGAGGACCGCATCGCGGTCCAGCTCCCGGGCCTCACCGATCGCGCGCGCGCGATCGAGCTGATCGGCAAGACCGCGCTGCTCGAGTTCAAGCTCTTGCGCAATCCCGAAGAGGTGAAGAACGTCTTCGACCGGCTCGACAGCTATCTGGCCGCGCGCGGGGTGGCCAAGGCGGCGGGCGTGGACACCTCACTGCTCAGGACGCCGCTCACCGGCCACTTCATCGGCGTCGAGAGCGCGGCGTTCATACGCAAGGAAGAGCTGCCGATCGTCGAGAAGCTTCTGGCCACGCCGGGCGTGGACTCGATCATCCCGAGCGACTCGCAGCTGCTGTGGGGCCCGCAGGACGAGGCGTCGCAGGGGCTGACCGGCCGCACCCTGTACGTGGTGAAGCGCGACCCGGAGATGACCGGCGGCTCGATTGCGAGCGCCGACGCGCAAGTCGGGCTCGACCAGACCAATCCGAGCGGCTGGGGCGTGAGCATGAAGATGACGCCCAAGGGCCGCGCCGACTTCGCCCGGGTCACCGGCAACAACGTCGGGCGGCGGCTCGCGATCGTGCTCGATGGCGTGATCAGCTCGGCGCCCTCGATTCGCGAGCGCATCCCCTCGGGCGACGCTTCGATCACCGGCAACTTCTCGGTCGAGACCGCCAAGGACCTGGCGATCGTGCTGCGCGCCGGCTCGCTGCCCGCGCCGGTCAAGATCATCGAGGAGCGCTCGGTCGGCCCGTCGCTGGGCGGCGACTCGATTCGCGAGGGCATCCTGGCCGGCTGGATCGGCACCGCGCTGGTGGTGATCTTCATGGCGGTCTACTACCAGCTCTCGGGCCTGATCGCGATCGGCGCGCTGCTCCTCAACCTGCTCTACATCCTCGCCTGCCTGGCCGGCTTCGGCGCCACGCTGACACTGCCCGGTCTCGCCGGCCTGGTGCTCACGGTCGGTATGGCGGTCGACACCAACGTGCTGATCTTCGAGCGCATCCGCGAGGAGCTTCGGCACCAGAAGAGCATCCGGCAATCGGTGGAGCTGGGCTATGCACGCGCCTTCCGCACCATTCTCGACGCGCACTTCACCACGATCTTCAGCGCGTTGTTCCTGTTCCAGTTCGGCACCGGCCCGATCAAGGGATTCGCGGTCACGCTCATCATCGGCCTGGTCGCGAACATGTTCACGGCGGTGCTGTTCACCCGCATGATCTACGACTTCTGGCTGAGCCGCGGCAAGGTCGAGCGGCTGAGCATCTAGACGAGGCGAGCGCCCATGCTTCAGATGCTGGTCAACACCAACATCCCGTTCATGCGCTATCGGCGCATCGCCTACATGTTCTCGTCGGCGATCGTGCTGGCCACCACGATCTGGCTGGTCGTTCATGGCGGACCGCGCTACAGCGTGGACTTCACCGGCGGCAACCTGCTGCAGATCCGGCTCAGCCAGATTCTGCCGGCCGATCAGGTGCGTACCGCACTCGATGCCGGCGGCTTCCACGGGGTCGAGCTCCAGCAGATGACCGGCGAGAACCGGAACGAGTTTCTGCTGCGCATGAAGGAGGAGCCGGGGCAGCGCGACCTGTTCGGCGAGATCTCGGCGGCGATCCAGAAGGCGCACCCGGGCATTCAGGTCGAGCTGCGGCGCACCGAG
>DATKAB010000100.1 GCA_035498555.1 Candidatus Sulfotelmatobacter sp. | reverse complement strand
GAGATCTCTGCCGCGAAAGGACCTCGTATCGTGAGCGACCCGCGCGTCGGTTTCGCGCGCCTCGCGCTGGCCGCGATTCAGCGCGAACACCCGTTCCACCTGCTGCACCTGGTGCGTGACGACCTCGACGTCCGGCCGCCGCGGGCGCTTCACCCCGTCTTCCACGGCTCGTTCGACTGGCACTCGGCGGTGCACGGGCACTGGTGCGTGCTGCGCGTGCTGCGAGTCGCGAGCGACGACGCCTTCGCGCGCGACGCGTGGGCGGTGCTCGAACGGCAGCTCGCCCGCGAGCAACTGGAGCGGGAGCGCGAGTATCTCGAGGAGCCGGAGCGGGCGGGCTTCGAGCGGCCCTACGGCCTCGCCTGGCTCTTGCAGCTGGGCGCCGAGCTGCGCGAGTGGAGAGACTCGCGCGTCGCGCCATGGCGCGAATCTCTGGCGCCACTCGAACACGTGGCGGCCCAGCGCCTCTCCGAATGGTTGCCCCGACTGCCCTCTGCGATCCGGAGCGGCGAACACTCTCAGAGCGCGTTTGCCATGGGTCTCGCGCTCGATTGGGCGCGGACCTCGGGCGATTCGGCTTTCGCCGCGCTGCTCGAGCGTGAAACGTTGCGCCTCCATGAGCGCGACCGTGACGCCGCGCTCCATCTCGAGCCTTCGGGACACGATTTCCTGTCGCCGATCCTGGGCGAGGCCGATCTGATGCGGCGGGTGATGCCGAGGCGCGAGTTCGGCGTCTGGCTGAGTCGCTGGTTGTCACGCATGGGCGCTCCGGAGGCGCGCGAGTGGCTCGCGCCGGTTCGCTCGCCCGACCTCGAGGACGGCAAACTCTCGCACCTCGCCGGGCTCAACCTGAGCCGCGCCTGGATGCTGGAAGGCGTGGTCTCGGCCCTGGAGGACGCCGATCCGTTGAAGGAGCCGCTTGCTTCGGCGGCGGAGCGCTCACGCGAAATGGGCCTGGCGGCGGTCACCGAAGGCCCGTACGCGGCGACCCACTGGCTGGGGACTTTCGCGGTCTATCTGGTGACGCGCCGCGGGCTCGGTGCGGCATGAGCTGGAGCGATCTCTCCACTCACTTCGTCTCGCTTCGTCACCGCAACTTTCGTCTGCTCTGGGGCAGTCAGCTGATTTCGATGGCGGGCTCGATGATGCAGACCGCCGCGATCCTCTGGCACGTTTCGCTGCTGGTCCCGGCGTCGAGGCGCGGACTCGCGCTCGGCATGGTCGGGCTGGTCAAGGTCGTGCCGATCGTCGGCTTCTCGCTGCTGAGCGGCGTGGTGGCCGACGCCGTGGATCGCCGGAAGCTCCTCCTGATCACCCAGAGCGGCATGGCGCTCACTGCCGCGGTCCTCGCGGCGCTGGCGTTCACCGGCGCGCGCGGCCTGTGGCCGGTCTATGCGCTGGCGGCGATCAGCTCGGCCTTCGGCTCGTTCGACGGGCCCGCGCGGCAATCGCTGGTTCCCAATCTCGTGCCGCGAGATCATCTGCCCAACGCCATCACGCTCAATACCATCATGTTCCAGACCGCAGCGGTGCTCGGCCCTGCGCTCGGCGGCCTGGTGATCGCGATGGGCGGCGTCGGCTGGACGTACGCGCTCAACGCACTCTCGTTCCTGTTCGTCATCGCGGCGCTCCTCCTGATGCGTGACCTGCCCCCGCGCGCACCCCAATCCACCGGC
This sequence comes from Candidatus Sulfotelmatobacter sp., assembly GCA_035498555.1. Lineage (NCBI taxonomy): Bacteria > Pseudomonadati > Acidobacteriota > Terriglobia > Terriglobales > Candidatus Korobacteraceae > Candidatus Sulfotelmatobacter > Candidatus Sulfotelmatobacter sp. The sequence goes on along the minus strand of DATKAB010000100.1, from coordinate 2,683 downwards.
GAGATCAGCTTTCGCGCGGCGCGCGACGGATTGCGTTTCGTGTTCCACACCCCGCTGATCCGCTCCACCATGCTCCTCGATTTCTTCGCCACGTTCTTTGCCTCGGCCACGGCACTGCTGCCGATCTTCGCCCAAGACATTCTGCGCGTCGGCGCGCGAGGTTACGGTCTGCTGTCGGCGGCGCCGTCGGTGGGTGCGCTTCTCACCAGCTTCGCGCTGGTGCCGCTGGTGGACCGCATTCGACATCGTGGTGCCACCATGCTGTGGGCGGTGTTCGGCTATGGAGTCAGCACGGTGGTGTTCGGGGTCTCGCGCAACTTCGCGTTGACCTTTCTCTGCCTGGCGCTGACCGGCGCCACCGACACCGTGAGCATGGTGATCCGCAACGTGATTCGTCAGCTCAACACTCCCGACGAGATGCGGGGCCGCATGACCAGCGTGAACATGATCTTCTTCATGGGTGGTCCTCAACTCGGCGAGATGGAGGCCGGGCTGGTGGCCAGCCTGTGGGGCGCGATGTTCTCGGTGGTGAGTGGTGGCGTGGGCTGTCTGCTGGCGACCGCGTGGGTGGCGGGACGCACGCCCGAGCTGCGCCACTATCGTCGCGAGACGCCGGTGTGGACGGTGCCGAAAGCCGGCGAGGCGGTGGGATCCGGGACCGGCGGCGGAGGATCGGCGGGTGAGTGAGCGAAGCGCTCGCGCCACTCCGACGCGCCGCAGGCCCGATCCGGAGCTGCTCGGGCGCGTCGAGTCGATGGCGGTGCGGGCTCGCGAACGCCACTGGGCGCTGCTGCCGGAGGCGCTGGCGCGCCGGCTGAAACCCCTCGGGCGCCGCTTCGCGGACGGGTTCGCGACGCTGATGAGCGGGAGCGAGTCGCTGCGCGTCAATCGCGTGATCGGCGTCGGTCATCGCCAGCGCGTGAGCCGCGCGCTGCTCGCCGAGATCATCCAGTTCTATCGCGACGCGGGCATCCATCGGTTCGGATTCGAGCTCGGGCCCGGCCCGCAATTCCGGGAGCTGGGGGAGTGGCTGGAGGTGCTTGGGCTCGTCCGGCGGGGCGGCTTCTCGCTCTATCTCCGCGACTTGCGCCGCCCGATCGAAGCTGGAGCGGGCGAGGTGGTCGCGAAGCAGGCGCGCGGCACGAACCTGACGCGGTCGATCGAGCTGGCCGAACGGATCTTTTCGGTGCCGGCCTCGCGACGCAGCTGGACGCTGGCTTCGGCGCGGAGCGGGCAGCGTGAGCACTTTCTCGCGAGCATCGGGGCCACGCCCATCGGGGTGGGCGCGCTTCAGGTCGAGGGCGAGCTGGCGTGGCTCGGGGGCGGGGGGACGCTGACGCGATATCGCCGGCGCGGCGCCCAATCGGCTCTGATCGCGGCACGGTTGCGGCGCGCGGCGGCGCTCGGGTGCCGCTGGGCATGGAGCGAGACGGCCGCTCCGCGTCCCGGTCGGCCGCAGGGATCGCGGCGCAACCTGCTTCGACTCGGATTCGAGGAGGTGCTGGTGAAGCCGAGCTTCGTCTGGGAGGGCGGCGCGCGAGGCGCGTCGCCTTCGAAGCCCCACAGTCGCGTGGGAAGAGGATCCCGGTCATGAAGGACCACATGAGCCTCGCCGAAGCGCTCGCACAGGGCCCACCGCCCGCGGGAAATCTCGCCGTGCCGATCTTCCTTCATGGATCGCTCGAGGTCGAGTTGTACGCGCCACAGGGTGAGGACCAGCAGACTCCTCACTCGCGCGACGAAGTCTACGTGGTGGCGCGTGGCACGGCGATCTTCTTCGACGGAAGCGATCGTTACTCCGTGAAGCCCGGTGAATTCATCTTCGTTCCTGCCGGCCGGATTCATCGCTTCGAGTCGCTTTCGGCCGGCTTCGCCGTATGGGTATTCTTCTATGGCCCGGTCGGGGGCGAGGCGAATCCGAGATAGATCACCGACGCTCACGAGGATCCCATGAACTTCTCCGAGCAGTTCGTTCCCGAGTTCGATCAAGAGATGGCGACCACGCGGCGGCTGCTGGAGCGCGTGCCGAGCGAGAAGGGCACGTGGAAGCCGCACCCGAAGTCGTTCTCGCTCGGCCACCTCGCCCAGCTGGTCGCGCGCATGCCCGGCTGGATTACCGGGACCATGCGCACCACGGTGCTCGACCTCGCGGACTTCAAGGGCTATAGCTACGAGACGACGCCGACCCTGTTGGCGGAGTTCGACCAGCACGTGAAGGAGGCGCACGCGGCGCTGGCCGCCGCGCGCGAGGAGGATTTCCTGGTGCCGTGGTCGATCAAGCACGGGGAGCGCGTCTTCTACACGCTGCCGCGGCACACGGTGGTGCGTCAGAACATCAACCATCTCTGCCATCACCGGGGTCAGCTCACCGTCTATCTGCGCCTGATCGACGTGCCGATTCCCTCTATCTACGGGCCGACCGCCGACGAGAGGTGGTAGGTTGTGTGCCGAAGGTTGTGTGGCGAAGAATGTTGACGGCCGGATCGGGAGTGTGCCGATCCGGCCAGTTCGTTTCGGCTAGACCGCCAACTTGAGCGAGTGGTGGCGGGGATTGAGGATCGGGCTGGTGGGCACCGCTCTTCGGTAGTACTCCTGCCAGGGCTGGGGCAGCCCCACTCGCTGCGGGAACAGCCTCCACTTCAGGATCTCGCCGACACTCAGGGGCCGATCCCTCAGCCCGAGC
>DATKAB010000099.1 GCA_035498555.1 Candidatus Sulfotelmatobacter sp. | reverse complement strand
CGCCGCCACGGCCACTCTCGCCGGCGGCACAATACCAAGAGCGGTCACCGTGCAAAGGAGCAACAGGCATCGCATGGTGGATCGAACGCCCTCCCGAGGATAGTCTGGACAGATTAATCGGCCGGAAGGCCTCCCGGACAGAGCTTCCTCGCCGGGAGCTTCAGGTCCCGGTCAATTCCGTCCCGCGGCCGAGCCGATTACCGCTCCGGCTGCGCGTCTGGGCTGAAGGGTTCTGCCGCCACCCCGCCGACCCGCTGTCCGGCGGTCGACACCATCGATCGGAGAGATGGAAATGACGCGTGCCGTGACGCTCCTCGCCCTCATCGCGGCCCTGGCCTCGTTCGGCTCAGGCCCGGCCCGCGCCGATCAGGCTTCACCCCCGCCGGGCCTCGATTCGCTTCCACTCTGGCAGCCACCCGCCGAGTACCACGTGAAGATGACCGTCAGCGGCCCGCAGGGGGACGCCGTCATCGATCGCTACATCTCGAACCAGCGGTCGCGAATGGATCTCTCGGCTCAGGGGCACGAGATGAGCATGATCGACACCGGCGACGAGCAGGAGACCTACTACTCGCTGATGCACGAGCAGAAGATGGCGATGAAGGATTCGTGGAAGTCGTTGCCTGGTGGAGGCAATCCCGCGAGTCGCGACTCTTCGAAAGAGCGCGGTGCGGCGTCGCTTCACGCCACGCTGCTCGGCCGCGAATCCCTCGACGGCCGGCCGGCGCTCAAGTATCGCGTCGAGACCTCGGAGGGATCGGCGACCGCCTGGTTCGACGCCGCGCTCGGCGCGCCGCTGCGCATGGAGTCCCCGAAGGGCGTCGTGACCTTCTCGCTGCCCGAGCCCGGACCGCAGAAGGCCGAACGGTTCGAGGTCCCCAGGGACTACCAGGTGATGGACCTCGGCGCGATGCGCTCCCAGATGTCGGCGATGATGCCGGGCGGACTGTCGTCGCTGATGGGTGGAATGGGCGGCATGGGCGGCATGGGAAGCGTGAGCGGCATGGCCAAGAGCCGCCTCGCCGCCATGGGGCACGACGCGGCCACTCAGGCCGGCGGCGACCTCGGCGCCTCGCTCGGAGCCGGCGTCGGCGGGCCGATCGGCGCGATGGTCGGGCGCTACCTGGGTCAACGTGCGGCCGGCTGGCTCGCGGACCGGGTCGAGGGCAAGGTCCTGGGCGCGCCGAGCGGCGGAGGGGGAATGGCCGGGCCCATGGGCGGACCCGGCGGGTCAGGGCTCCCGGCGGGCAGCGTCTCGATTCCGCTGGCGCGAGGACATCACTGAGGGCGCGCTCGCGGTTGCCGGCGCGACCGACGACCTGTTAGCGTCGCGCGTCGAGATGAGCGTGCTTCGCAACCTGCTGTTGGCCGGATCCGAGAACCCCTGGCTTCGCGAGCAGGCCACTCGCCAGCGCTTCATTCGACGCGCGGTGTCGCGCTTCATGCCCGGCGAGTCCTTCGATGAGGCGCTGGAAGCCGCCCAGCGACTGCGCCGCCAGGGCATGTCCACGATCCTCACCATCCTGGGTGAGAACGTCTCCGATCGCGCCGAGGCACTCACCGAAGTCGAACACTACGACGACGTGCTCGCGCGCCTGGACGGCAGCGGGCTCGACGCCGAGATCTCGGTCAAGCTCACGCACCTCGGCCTCGATCTCGATCTCGACTTCACCTGCGAGAACGTCGAGAAGATTGCGCGGCTGGCGGTGGCCCGGAACACCCGGCTCTGGATCGACATGGAAGGCAGCGCCTACACCGATCAAACGATCGAGGTGTATCGGCGCGTGAAGGCGCGCGTCCCCAATCTCGGCATCGCGCTCCAGGCTTACCTCCGGCGCACCGTCGCCGATCTCGAAGCGCTGCTCCCCTCGGGGCCGGCGGTGCGTGTGGTGAAGGGCGCCTACCGCGAGCCCGATGCCATCGCCTTTCCGCGCATGGAGGACACCTGCCGGAGCTACCTCGCGCTCTGCGAGCGACTGCTCTCCCCCGAGGCGAGGAAGGCCGGCGCCTGGCTGGCGGTCGCGACCCACGATCCGCGCATGCTCGGCGGCGTCCGGGATTTGGCGCGAAGGCAATCGGTCCCGAATGACGCCTTCGAATTCGCGTTGCTCTACGGCATCCGTCGCGACCAGCAGCTCGAGCTGGTGCGCGCCGGACACCGCGTGCGCGTGCTCATCAGTTATGGCACCCACTGGTTCCCGTGGTACATGAGGCGGCTGGCCGAGCGCCCGGCCAATCTCTGGTTCGTGGCGCGCAGCGCCTTCGCCGGCTGAGACGGACCGAGCGCGCTACGGGAGACCGAGCGCCTCGCGGGCGAGCGGACTGTTGGGAGAGCGCCTGAGCAGCTCCCCCGCCGCCAGGCGAACCATGGCGCTGTCCCGCCGCTTCATGGCCGTCGAGACCAGCACCGCCCAGGTCGTGGTGTCGCCGGGATCGCGACGTGCGGCCTCGAAAATCGCCGCTTCCGACGCTTCATAGCGCCCGCGCTGCGCCTCCGCGACGCCCAGCATGCGAAAGAGGCGCGGAGTGGGCTGATCCACGATCGCCTGATCGAGAGAAAGCGCGGCGTCGTCCCAGCGTCCGAGCGCGGCGTTGCGGTCGCCGAGGAACTCCCAGGTCTTGCCGCGCTCGGAGGGGCTTCGCGCCGGAGGCCCCTTCGCAAACGCGTGCGCCTGCGCGAGACCGCGGTCGGTGTCGGCCGCCGGTCCCAGCCACAGGCCCGCCGAAAGCACCGCGCCAAAGGCGAGCGCGACCGAAAGGCCCGGGGTGAGCGCCTGGGGGGCCGACGACGCAAGCGCCGCGGCGCTCAGGATCGCGAACACCGTGCCGGGAATCGCGAACACGTCCCAGTCACGGAACAGTCCCTGCTGCGGATGTACGAGCAGCAACATCGCCAGCGCCGGAATCGCGAAGGCGAGCACGGCCGCGGGTGCGACGACGTCGTGGCTCGGGGGGCGCCGATCGCGCACGAGCCTCGCCAGAAGCAAAGCGGCCACCGGCGCGAGCGGCGCGTAGGCGAGCACCACATTGAGCATGTCGAGCAGATGAAGTGGCGCGAGCGCGGCCGCCAGCGGCCCGCCCGCGCCCCTCACTTCGGGTCCGCCGAGGTGGCGAGTGAGATCGAATCCCAGCAGCACGCGCGCGAAGCGGGGCGCCCACACCGCCAGCAGCGCGAGCGGCGCGAGGGTGGCGGCCAGGAATCGCGGGTCTCGAGCCCGGATTCGACCCGTGCGCCAGGCGACCCACAGAGTCGTGGCCCACGCCGGCGCCAGGATCAGCGACGAGCGATGCGTGGCGAGCGCCAGCATGAGCGCAGCCGAGAATCCCACCGCGGATCGGCCGGCGCGCAGCAGCCGAATGCCGAAGCAGGCGAAGAGCAAGGTCAGCAGACAGAGGTCGCCCGGGCACTTCGCGTAGCCGGTGAAGAGCGCCAGGGTCGAACCGCCGAGCAAGACCAGGGTGACGGGCAACGCGGCGCCGCTTCCCGCCGACAGCTCCCGCGCCAGCGCCAGCGCCGCCACGGCCAAGCCACCGGCTTCGACCGCGCCGAGCCACCGCGCCGCCTGCGGGGCATCCGCCGCCCAGCCCCAGCCCGCCAGCCGCCGCGGGAGATCGATGTGCAGGAGTCGATCGAGCGGCAGGGACTGCGGCGAGATGGTCGCGATGTCGCGGCCGGATTCCAGCGCGCCGGCGCGCAGCAGGAAGTCCCCGACGTACCAGGTGCGATCCGGCAGCGCGGCGACGCATGCCATCGCGGCGATCGCCAGCACGATCGCCATCCCCATTCCGCGCTCGCTGGCGGCCCCGATTCGCTCGAAGGCCGGCGCCTGCCAGCGCGCGACCGGTGGCAGCAGCGCGAGCGCGGCCAGCGCCATCAGCACGCTGCCGAGCGCCGGCGCGGTGAAGCGCAGCCCCTGCAGGCTCCAGACCCAGGTGCCGGGCGCGGGGACCAGCGCCGCGCGAATCACGACCAGTGCCAGCAGCCAGACCCACAGCGCCATCGCCCGGTCGCGCGTGTTGCGGTTCGGCGGCAGGGGCTCCGGTTCGCGCTTCATCAGCGCCGGATCATAGCGAGAGTCGGCCGATGCCGACCAATCCCGCGGCGGCTCGTGCTACGATCCGCCGCCCGGCTCGCGCCGCGATCCTGAGCCGATACCGACACCCAGCTCACGAGGAAACCGATCGCATGACGCGTATTCGCCCCACGCTCACGCCGCTGGCCGCGGGTCTCACGCTCTCGCTGCTTGGTTGCTCGCTGTTCGCCGTCAGCGTCGCCGGCGCCGATCCTCGACCGCGCGACACCATGAACGCCGCCGACATCCGTCTCGCGCTCGAACGACTGAACGTGGTGGGTTCGGTGATGTACGTCGCCGCGCATCCCGACGACGAAAATTCCGGATTGCTCGCCTATCTCTCCAAGGGGCGCAAGGTGCGCACGCTCTACCTGTCGCTGACGCGCGGCGACGGTGGACAGAACCTGATCGGCAACGACACCGGCGAGCGCCTCGGCGTCATCCGCACCCAGGAGCTGCTGGCCGCGCGCCGCGTGGACGGAGCCGAGCAGCGCTTCACGCGCGCGCTCGACTTCGGCTTCTCCAAGAATTCCGACGAATCCCTGGCGCTCTGGGGGCACGACCGGATCCTCACCGACGTGGTGTGGGCGATCCGGCGCTTCCGTCCCGACATCCTCATCACGCGCTTCCCGCCCGACAGCACGGCGGGCCATGGCCATCACTCGGCCTCCGCGATCCTCGCCGCCGAAGCATTCCGCGCCGCCGCCGATTCGACGCGCTTCCCCGAGCAGCTGGTGCCGGGCATTCGGCCGTGGCAGGCGAAGCGCCTGCTCTGGAACGTGTTCCGATTCGGCGCCGCCGGACCCGACAACACCCCGGGACGTGTACGCGTGGACATCGGCGCATACGATCCGCTGCTCGGGCGATCCTATTCCGAGATCGCCGGCGAGAGCCGGAGCATGCACAAGACTCAGGGCGTCGGGGCGCCCCAGCGCCGCGGCAGTTTCACCAACACGTTCGTGGTGCAGGATGGCGAGCCGGCGTCGAAGGATCTGTTCGAGGGCGTGGATCTCACCTGGAAGCGCTATCCCGGCGGCGAGCGGGTGATCTCGCTGGTGCAACAGGCGATTCACGACTACGACCCCGACCACCCGTCGGCGCTCATTCCGCTGCTGCTCCGCATTCACGGAGTGATCTTCGCACTGGGCGACGATCCGCTTCTGACCGAGAAGCTCGCCGAGGTCTCCGAGCTGATCCGCTCCTGCGCCGGATTGTGGGTCGAGGCGATCGCCTCGGCGCCGATGGTGAGCGGCGGGGCTTCGGTTCAGGTCGTGAGCACGGCGATGCCGCGCACCGCTTCGACGCTCGACATCGAGCGCGTCGAGCTGACCGAGCCGGGTCTCAATCCGCAGGTGCTGGACACCCACACCGGATTTCGCGAGTTCGTCGCCAACCAGGCGATCAGCGACACCTTCCGGCTCACGATGCCGCGCGACGCGCAGTCGGCCCAGCCCTACTGGCTGCGCCGGCCCTCGCCCGGGCCCTGGTTCGAGCTCGAGGATCCGCTGCTCACCGGCGTCGCCGAGAATCTCCCGTCGTTGAGCGTCAAGTTCTACGTGGAATCCTCGGGCGAACACATCCCGATCGAGGTCCCGGTGGTCTACCGCTGGGTGGATCCGGTCGCCGGCGAGCGGTATCGCTCGCTCGACCTGGTGCCGCCGGTTTCGCTGTCGCTGGATCAGGGCGCCTACCTCTTCCCCGATCTCAAGCCACGCCCGATCGAGGTGACCGCGCGCAGCGTGGACGTCCCGGTGATCGGCGACGTTTCGCTCGAGCTGCCCGCCGGCTGGAAGTGCGCGCCCGAGAAGGCGGCGATCCGGCTCACCCCGGGTGAGGCCGACACGCTGGTGCGCTTCGTGGTGACGCCCGGTTCGAACGCCGGCTCGGGGACGGTGACGGCCTCGATCCGGACCGACGACGGCCGGCAGTGGAAACAACAGCGCCTCACGCTCGACTATCCGCACATACCGATCCAAACGCTGCTGCCGCCCGCCGATGCGCACCTGGTGCGAGCGGATCTGCACATCGCCGGACGGGAGATCGGCTACGTCATGGGCTCGGGAGACGTCGTGCCGGAGGCGCTCGAGCAGATGGGATTCCACGTGACGCTGCTCGACGACGACATCATCGATCGCGGCGACCTCTCGCGATTCTCCACCATCGTGATCGGGGTGCGCGCCTACAACACTCGACCGCGGCTGCTGGCGCGACAGAAGCGCCTGCTCGACTGGGTGGCGGGCGGCGGCCGGCTGGTCGTTCAGTACATGACGCCCGACAACGCGCTCGACAATCGGATCGGGCCCAGGCCGCTCAAGATCTCGCGGGACCGGGTCACGGTCGAAGGCGCGCCGGTGACCGTGCTGCTTCCGAAGCATTCGCTCGTCACGACGCCGAATCCGATCGGCCCACGCGACTTCGAGGGATGGGTCCAGGAGCGCGGCCTGAGCTTTGCGGGCCCGTGGGATCCGGCCTACCAGGCGGTGCTCTCGTGTCACGATCCCGGGGAGCCGCCACGCGACGGCGGCCTGCTCTATCTCCGGTACGGCAAGGGTGTCTTCATCTATTCGGGATACGCCTGGTTCCGCCAGCTCCCGGCGGGGGTTCCCGGCGCCTGGCGACTGTTCGCCAACCTGGTGAGCAGCGGCAAGTGAGCGAGCCCGCCGACCGAGAGGAGCCGCCGCCGCTCGGTAGCTGGAGCCGCTGGTACGCCCTGGTCGTCATCGATCTGCTGCTGACCATCCTGCTGTGCGGCTGGCTCTCGCGACTGGCGTCGTGACCCGGCCCGTCCCAGTCACCGGCGGGGACCGATCGTGAGCCTCGTCGACTGGGTGGTGCTGTTCGGCGCGCTGGGTTTCTTCGTGGCGTTCGGGCTGTGGCGCAGCCGCGGCGAGCGCAACCTCGACGATTACCTGCTGGCGGGACGGGCCTTCCCCTGGTACGGGGTGGCCTTGTCGGTCATGGCGACGCAGGCCAGCGCGGTGACGTTCCTCTCCACGCCCGGTCAGGGATTCGCCGATGGGCTGCGCTTCGTTCAGTTCTACTTCGGCCTGCCGCTCGCCATGATCGTGCTCTCGGTCACGGTGGTGCCGATCTTCCATCGCCTGCGCGTCTTCACCGCCTACCAGTATCTCGAGCAGCGCTTCGACGGCAAGACGCGTACGCTCGGCGCCGCGCTGTTCCTGATCCAGCGCGGGCTGGCCGCCGGCATCACGATTTACGCGCCGGCGCTGGTCCTGTCGGTCATTCTCGGCTGGCCGGTGGGTTCGACCTGTCTGCTCCTCGCCGGGCTGGCGGTGGTGTACACCGCCACCGGGGGCAGCCAGGCGGTCGGTCACACCCACATGCTGCAGTTCTCGATCATCATCGCCACGCTGCTGGTGGCCTTCGCGGTGGTGTTCTTTTCGCTTCCGCCGGGAATGAGCGCCGGCGACGCGCTGGCGCTGGCGGCGGCGGCCGGGCGCACCCACGCTCTCGAGCTGCGCTTCGATCCCAATGACCGCTACAACCTGTGGTCGGGTCTGATCGGGGGCTTCTTCCTGCAGCTCGCCTACTTCGGCACCGATCAGTCGCAGGTGGGCCGCTATCTCACCGGGCGCTCGATCACCGGCACCCGGATCGGCTTGCTGTTCAACGGCCTGGTCAAGGTGCCGATGCAGCTGCTCATCCTGTCGCTGGGGGTGCTGGTGTTCGTGTTCTATCTGTTCCATCCCGCGCCCGTGCACTTCAATCCCGGCGAAGCGCGCCGGCTCTCTGTCGGGCCGTACGCGCTGGAGTACCGGACGCTCGAGAGCGACCAGCGCGCGCTGGAAGTCGGGCGCGAGCGACATGCCCAGGAATTCCTGGCCGCCCGGCGCCATCGAGACGCCACGGCTCAGGCGGTCGCGCGCACCGCCCTGCTCGAGGACCAGCAGCACTGGAGCGCGCTTCGCGCCCGGACCAGCCGCCTCATCCAGACCCGGGATCCGTCGGCGAATCCGAGCGACACGAACTACGTGTTCCTGTCGTTCGTGCTGGCGCATCTACCGGTCGGGTTGATCGGCCTGGTGTTCGCGGCGATCTTCGCGGCTTCGATGAATTCGACCGCCGCCGAGCTCAACGCTCTGGCCTCGACCACGGTGGTGGACGTGATTCAGCGCCTGAACCCGGCCGCGGGCGCCGGCGCGCGAGGGCTGTGGCTCTCGCGCCTGGTCACGATCGGCTGGGCCGCCTATGCGGTGGCGTTCGCGGAGAACGCCAGTCGGCTCGGATCGCTGGTCGAGGCGGTCAATATCCTGGGCTCGCTGTTCTATGGCACGATCCTGGGCATCTTCCTCACCGCGTTCTACGTGCCGCGCGTCCGAGGCACCGCCGTTTTCACGGGCGCGCTGGTGGCCGAGGCGGTGGTGCTCGCATGCTTTCGATTCACCGGCATCTCGTTCCTCTGGTACAACCTGATCGGGTGCGCGGTGGTGGTGGGTGTCGGGACACTGGTGCAGGCGTGGCTGCGGCCAGCGACTCGGGAGTCGGTATGATGAACGCGCTGATGCTTCCTCCGCTTGCTTCCGAGTGGCTCAATCTGCTGCTGCGCTGGATCCACGTGCTCGCCGCGATCATGTGGATTGGCGATTCGCTGCTGTTCATGTGGATGGACTCGAGCCTCTCGCCTCCCAGCCGGCCCCGCGCGGGAGCGGTCGCCGGCGAGCTGTGGATGGTGCACAGCGGCGGCTTCTACGAGGTGGTGAAGCGCCGCTCGCTGGCTCCGGGCGAGATGCCGGCGACGCTCTACTGGTTCAAGTGGCAGGCCTATACCACCTGGATCACCGGACTGCTGCTGTTCGTGGTCGTCTACTACATTGGCGCCGGCGCCTATCTGGTGGACCCGGCAGTTTCGCGTCTCGGGCACGGCGGCGGGGTGGCGGTGAGCCTGGGACTGATGGCGGCGAGCTGGATCGCGTACGACCGCCTGTGGGCCTCGCCGATCGGGGCGCGACCGAGGGTGGCCGTGGCGATATCGCTCGCGCTGCTGGCGGCGGCGGGTTGGGCGTGCGTCACGTTGTTCGCGAGTCGCGCCGCCTATCTCCAGTTCGGGGCCATGATGGGCACGGTGATGGCGGCCAACGTCCGCTTCCGCATCATTCCCGCGCAGGATCAGATGCTGGCGGCCACGCGCGCCGGCACCGCGGTGGACCTGAGTCTCGGAGTTCGCGCCAAGACCCGCTCGATCCACAATCACTACCTGACGCTGCCGGTGCTCTTCACGATGCTGAGCCAGCACTTTCCCGGCACCTACGGCGGGCGATTCGCGCTGGCCTCGCTCCTGCTGCTGGTGGCGTTCGGCATGGCGCTCAAGTACGTGATGAACGAGCGCGGGAAGAGCAGTCGCTGGGTGATGGCGGGTGGCGCCGCCGCCCTGATCGCAGCCATCGGGCTGGCTGCGAACAGTGAACGGGCGCCGGCCGCCGATCCCTCGCTCGGGAATGGCAGGGAGGTGCGGTTCACGGAAGTCGAGGCGATCCTCCAGCGGCGATGCGTCAACTGTCATGCCTCGCATCCCGCGAATCCGGCTTTCCCGCAGCCTCCCAACGGGATCATCCTCGAGGACCCCCGGCGCGTGCGGGCGCTCGCGCCGCGCATCCTGGTGAGGGCGGTGACCACGCGCACCATGCCGCTCGGCAACCTCACCGGGATGACCGACGAAGAGCGTCTGACGCTCGGGGCGTGGATCGCCCAGGGGGCGAGGATCGACGCCGGACCGCGCTGAGGGCCGGTCAGACGGAGCGGGAAGGACCGCCCCGCGCGCCACCATCTCCCACTTGACCCCGCGCCGGACGGGCTAGAAACTTACCCCGCATGTTGGAACGGATTCGAGTCCCCGATTGGCGGCACGCCGCCGTCCTGGCCGCGCTGGTGCTGGCCGGTGCCCCGCGCGCCGGGAACGCGCAGCTTTCGCTCCCGACCGGCTTCAACGACGAGCTGATCGCGAACGGTCTGGGGACGCCGGTCAGCATGGTGTTCCTGCCCGACGGCCGGCTGCTGGTCACCGAGAAGGATCAGGGTCGGCTGCGGCTGGTGATGAATCACTCCCTGGTGCTGACGCCGGTCGCGACCCTCGACAGCCTGCGCGTCAATTCGGAGTCTGGGTTGCTCGGGGTGGCGGTGGACCCCGGCTGGCCGACACGCCCCTACGTCTATCTCCAGTACAACTGGAGCGGCGGCTCGGTCATGCGGCTGGTGCGGTTCAAGGTGACGGGCGACCTCTATGGAACCGGCAGCGGGCTGATCCAGGTGGATCCCAGCTCGCGCTTCGTGATCTTCAACGATCTGCCGGACGCGAGCGCCAATCACAACGGCGGCACGCTCCGGTTCGGCCCGGATGGCATGCTGTACGAGAGTCTGGGGGAGGACGGCTTTCCCTGCGACGCACCGCTCAAGAACACGATGCGCGGCAAACTGCTCCGTTTGAACGTGCAGAACATTCCCGACGGGCCTGGCTCGCTCGCCAGCTTCGCGATCATCACCCCGGCCGACAATCCCTTCGTCGGCGACAGCGATCCGCATTCCCGACTGGTGTGGGCCTATGGGCTGCGCAATCCCTGGAATTTCCACATCGATCCCGTCTCCGGACAGATCTTCATCGCCGACGTCGGCCAGAACAGCTACGAGGAACTGGACATCGCCGATGCCCCCGGGCGCAATTTCGGATGGCCCGCCTATGAGGCGTTCTCCAACTATGGCCAGGTGTGCACGCCGCAGGACTCGACCGGCGCCACGCCGCCCGCGTTCGCCTACGACCGGCGGTCGTTCCTGAACGGCGCGGCGATCATCAGCGGCGGCGTCTACCACCGGCCGGCATCCGGCGACGCGCGCTTTCCGCCCGAGTACGAGGGCGACTACTTCTTTTCCGACGAGAACGAAGGTTTCGTGCGAAGGCTTCACAAGGGCGCCGCAGGTTGGACCCTGGCGGATCCCGTGCCCGGTCAACCCAGCACTACCGACTGGGGGCACATCGTGGCCAACGGGCACATCACCGATTTCCTCGAGGCCGCTGATGGCTCGCTCTGGTATTGCAAGTACGCGCAGGGCACCTCGAGCTTCAGTGGCGAAATCCATCGGATCTACGCCACCACGAATACCTCGGTGCCGCCGCAAGGGCCGCACACCCTGGCGCTCGAGCGTCCCGTCCCGGTTCCCTCTCGCGGGCCGGTCTCGACCGCCTTCACGCTGCCGGAGGCTGCCAGCGCCCGGCTGATGGTGCTGGACGTGGCCGGCCGGCTCGTGCGCACGTTGATCGGGGGCGAGACCTTCGCCGCGGGACGCCACGACGCGCACTGGGATGGACGCGACGAATCCGGTCGCCTGGCGCCCGCGGGCCTCTATGTGCTCAGGCTGGTGACGCCACAGGGCGCCGTCGAGCAGCGCTGCCTGCTCGCTCGCTGAACCTTCTCGAGCAGAATCCGCTTGCGCGCCGGAGCCCGCGCGGGGATAGTCTCCCTCCTTCGGTCGCGTCTCGAGTTTCTGGAACGCGGCGACTTGCCGGAACTCATGGCGAGCCGCCGGAAGTTCCCGGCGACCCGCTCCGAAGTGCCGGTCATCCCGACCGGGCGCGGCCGCCGCGTTTCGGCGGCGCCAGTGTGGGGCCTCGTGCCCCGTGTGCAAGGAGTTCGGTTGTGGCACGTGGGACGGTGAAGTGGTTCAACGACGCCAAGGGCTTCGGCTTCATTTCCCAGGAAGGCGGGGAGGATGTGTTCGTTCACTTCTCTGCCATTCAGGGTGAAGGCTTCAAGACCCTCGCCGAAGGGCAGGCCGTCGAGTTCGAGGTGACGCGCGGTCCCAAGGGTCTGCAGGCGGCGAACGTCCGCAAGGCCTGATGTAACGGCCGGTGAGCCGGAAACGAGCGAGGGCGGCGGGATGACCCGCCGCCCTCATCGCTTTCAGAGTCGAACGACTACTTCACGTACAGAGCCTTGAGCCGGCCCCAGGTGGTGTTGCCGGTCGCGGTCACGGGATCCCCGAACGCCTGGATGCGCTGATTGTTGCTGTCGGCGCAGTAGACTTTGGGATCCATCGCGCCGTCCGGGCACGCGTCGCGAAGCACGTTGAACTGGCCGTCGGACGAGCCCGAGGTGCCGAACTTGGTGAGGAAATTGCCGCTCGCGTCGAAGATCTGAACGCGACGATTGTTCACTTCGGCGGTGTAGACATTCCCCAGCACGTCGAGATTGATGCCCTGCGGAGCCGAGAAGAAGCCATTGGCGCTGCCGTTGCCGCCCCAGGCGTTGACCAGGGTCTCGCTGCCCTCGTCGTAGACGACGATGAAGTCGTCACCGTAGTCGCAAACGTAGATGCCATTCGAGTTGATGGCGATCCCGCGCGGCGTGTTGATCAGGTCGGCCTGGCCGAACTGGGAAACATAGGTCCCGGCGCTCGTGAAATGCTGAACGCGCCCGTTCTGGCCGTCGGTCACGTAGATGTCGCCGCTGCTGTTCACGGCGACGTCATACGGGGTGCGGAACTGTCCATTGCCCGAGCCCAGCGATCCGAACTTCATCAAGAAGGCACCCGACGGGCTGAACTTCTGAACCCGGTTGTTGCCCGAGTCCGCAACGTAGACATTGCCCGAGCCGTCGATACCGAGGCCGGTGGGATTGAGGAATTGGCCATCACCGCTGCCGGGTGAACCGAATTGATTCACGAACCCGCCGGTGGGATTGAATTCCTGTACGCGGTAATTGAGCTGGTCGACCACGTAGACGTCGCCACTCGGGGCAATCGCCACACCGGTCGGGAAGCTGAACTGTCCGGGACCGCCTCCCGCGGATCCCCACTTGAAGAAGAACACCGGCGTCACCACGGCGTGGGCGGTGGCCGCCAGCATCAGCGCAGCACCAGCAGCAACGAGGACACGATGCAGTTTCATGGATGCGTACTCCTCTCCTGGCTGAGGCAATGACATGGGCCGACTCTCACGACCCCGGGATGAAATAGCGAATCTTCGATGCGGAGACATCAAGATCGTATCAACCGAAAGCGCGCCTCCTTACGAACGCGAAGGTCGAGCGGCCCGGTTCTGCGAACCAGCCGCTGCACTCTGTTCGTGGCTTGAGAATGCGCCGCCGCCGGCTCTCGGACCGGCGCGATCGCCCTCTGCCTGGTGAATTCTTCACGCGTGCTCGGTTTGGGGGAAACGCGAGCGTTCGCGAACCTCTATCGAGGCGAGATCCACCGGCTCCGAATCATGCTCGACTTACAATCGAAAGCTAGACCTGCAATTGACCAGCGTCAATTATTTGCTCCGGACGCGGCATCGCGTGCGACCAGCGGCCGGCGAATTGCTGCGGGGGGAGGATAGCTCCATTTCGATCAGGTTCGGCGCGCAATCACAACCGCATCACAACTCGTCACAGATTCGCAGAAATAGTCGCGCAGGAGGTTGCCTTTGTTCGACGGTATGAATCGAGTGGACTTGGAAGTCCTCACGGCGACATGTCCGCTCATTCTCTGAGAGAATGGTTGTGCGGCGAAGAATGTTGACGGCCGGATCGGGAGTGCGCCGATCCGGCCAGTTCGTTTCGGTTAGACCGCCAACTTGAGCGAGTGCTGGCGGGGATTGAGGATCGGGCTGGTGGGCACCGCTCTTCGGTAGTACTCCTGCCAGGGCTGGGGCAGCCCCACTCGCTGCGGGAACAGCCTCCACTTCAGGATCTCGCCGACACTCAGGGGCCGATCCCTCAGCCCGAGC
>DATKAB010000098.1 GCA_035498555.1 Candidatus Sulfotelmatobacter sp. | reverse complement strand
CGCTGCACCGTGCGCGCGGTGTTGTAGTGCTCCTCCCCGACGATCGCCGGATCGAGGATGCGGCTGGTCGAGCCGAGCGGATCCACCGCCGGGTAGATGCCGAGCTCCGAGATCGCGCGGTCGAGCACGGTGGTGGCGTCGAGGTGCGAGAACGCGGTGGCCGGCGCCGGATCGGAGAGATCGTCGGCCGGCACGTAGATCGCCTGCACCGAGGTGATCGAGCCGCGGGTGGTGGTGGTGATGCGCTCCTGCAGCGCGCCCATCTCGGTGGCCAGCGTCGGCTGATAGCCGACCGCGCTCGGCATGCGGCCGAGCAGCGCCGACACTTCCGAGCCGGCCTGCGTGAATCGGAAGATGTTGTCGACGAAGAACAACACATCCTTGCCCTGCTCGTCGCGGAAGTACTCGGCCATGGTGACGCCGGTGAGTCCCACGCGCAGGCGCGCACCGGGCGGTTCGTTCATCTGCCCGAACACCATCACGGTCTTCGAGATCACGCCCGACTCGGTCATCTCGCGATAGAGGTCGTTGCCCTCGCGCGTCCGCTCGCCCACCCCCGCGAACACCGAGAAGCCGCCGTGCTGGGTGGCGATGTTGCGAATCAGCTCCTGGATGACGACGGTCTTGCCCACGCCGGCGCCGCCGAACAGACCGACCTTGCCGCCACGCTGATAGGGCGCGAGCAGATCCACCACCTTGATGCCGGTCTCGAACAGCTGCTTCTCGGTCTGCTGCTCGGCGAAGGTCGGCGCCGGGCGGTGAATCGGGAGGCGCTTCTTGGTGTGAACCGGGCCCTTGCCGTCGATCGGGTCCCCGGTCAGGTTGAAGATGCGCCCCAGGCACTCCTCGCCCACCGGCACCGAGATCGGTGCACCCGTATCCACCGCGCGCATCCCTCGGACGAGGCCGTCGGTCGAGTCCATGGCGATGCAGCGCACCACGTTGTCGCCGACATGCAGCGCGGCCTCGACCGTGAGCGGGCGGTCGCGATTCGGATCCTCGACCAGGATGGCGTTGTAGATCTTGGGCAGCTTGTCCGGATCGAACTCCACGTCCACCGTGGGACCAATCACCTGCACCACTCTTCCTGCGTTCACTTGCGCCTCCAGGGCTTCGGTCGAAGCCGCATTGATTCCGTAGCGATCCGCTACTTCAAAGCTTCCGCGCCGCCCACCAGCTCGGCGATTTCCTTGGTGATCGCCGCCTGGCGCAGCCGGTTGCGCATCAGCGTCAGCGCGTCCACCAGCTCGCCGGCGTTCTTGCGCGCCGCGCCCATCGCCACCATGCGCGCCGAGTGCTCGGACGCCAGCGCGTCGGCCATCGCCGCGTAGAGTTTGGCGGTGGTGTAGCGCGGCAGCAGGTCGGCGAAGATGGTCTCGGCGTCGGGTTCGAAGATCGTGCCGCGATCGGCGGCGGCGTTCCCGCTGGTGCCGACCGGCAGGAACGCCTCGGCGGTGACGCGCCGCACCAGCGCGTTCACGAAATGCGAGTAGATCAGCTCGACGCGATCGACTTCGCCGCCGATGAAGCGCGCGCTCAGGTCGTCGGTGAGCTTGCGAGCCAGATCGAGACTCGCCTCGCCGGGCAGTTCCGTGTGAGACGCCAGCACCGGATAGCCGCGGCGCTTGAGATAGTCACGCCCCTTGCGCCCCAGCACCACGAGCTGTACCGCGCCCGGCTCGGCGGCGCGCAGGCGCCGCTCGGCCTCGCGCAGCACATTGGTGTTGTAGGCGCCGGCGAAGCCGCGATCGGCGGTGATCAGCACCAGCGCCGTGCGCTTCACCTCGCGAGCCTTGAACAGCGGATGCTCGAGCTCGGCGGCAGCACCCGCCAGCTTGTCGAGCATCTCGGTGATCTTCTTCGCGTACGGGGAAGCCGCCAGCGCCCGAGCCTGAGCGCGCCGCAGCTTGGCCGCGGACACCATCTCCATGGCCTTGAAGATCTGCTGCATGCTCGAGGTGGCGCGGATGCGCCGCCGCAGGTCCTTGAGTGACGCCATGCGCTAGGCCTTGAACTGCGCCTTGAACGCCTTGCACGCTTCAGCCAGGCGCTTCCCGTCGTCGTCGGAGATCGCCCTGGCGGTGCGGATGTTGTGCGGCACCTCGGCGTAGTTCTTGGCCACGAACGCCAGCCACTCGGTCTCGAAGCGGCGGACCGCCGCGACCGGAACGTCGTCGAGGTAGCCGTTGGTGCCGGCCCAGATCGAGATCACCTGCGATTCGACCGGCAGCGGCACGAATTGGCCCTGCTTCAGGAGCTCGACCATGCGTTCACCGCGGGTGATCTGCGCCTGGGTGGCCTTGTCGAGATCGGAGCCGAACTGGGCGAAGGCCGCGAGCGCGCGATACTGGGCGAGGTCGAGGCGCAGGCGGCCGGCCACCTGGCGCATCGCCTTGATCTGGGCATTGCCGCCGACTCGCGATACCGAGATGCCGACGTTGATCGCGGGACGGACGCCGGCGTAGAACAGATCGGACTCGAGGAAGATCTGGCCGTCGGTGATCGAGATCACGTTGGTCGGAATGTAGGCGGACACGTCGCCCGCCTGAGTCTCGATGAACGGCAGCGCGGTGAGCGAGCCGCCCTTCAGGTCGTCCGAGAGCTTGCAGGCGCGCTCGAGCAGCCGCGAGTGCAGGTAGAACACGTCGCCCGGGTACGCCTCGCGCCCCGGCGGCCGGCGCAGGAGCAGCGAGAGCTGGCGATAGGCGGCGGCGTGCTTCGAGAGGTCGTCGTAGACACACAACACGTGACCGCCGTTGTAGGTGAAGTCCTCGCCGATCGCGCAGCCCGAGTAGGGCGCGATGAACTGGAGCGGCGCGGATTCCGAAGCCGACGCCGTCACCACGATCGTGTACTCCATGGCGCCGTGCTTCTCGAGCGTGCCGACCACGTTCGCGACCGTGGATTCCTTCTGGCCAATCGCGACGTAAATGCAGATCACGCCGGTGCCCTTCTGATTGATGATGGTGTCGATCGCGATCGTGGTCTTGCCGGTCTGGCGATCGCCGATGATCAGCTCGCGCTGGCCGCGGCCGATCGGAATCATGGAATCGATGGCCTTGATGCCGGTTTGGAGCGGCTCCTTGACCGGCTGGCGCTGGATCACGCCGGGCGCCTTGAACTCGATGGTGCGGAACTTGTCGGCGCCGATCGGGCCCTTGCCGTCGACCGGATGGCCGATGGCGTTGACCACGCGTCCGACCATCGCCTTGCCGACCGGCACCGAGGCGATGCGGCCGGTACGCTCGACGCGATCGCCTTCCTTGATGTCCTTGTCCGAGCCGAACAGCACGGCGCCCACATTGTCTTCCTCGAGATTCAGCACCATGCCGACCACGTCGCCGGGGAACTTGAGCAGCTCGCCGGCCATCGCGTCTTCGAGACCCCAGAGGCGTGCAATGCCGTCGCCTACCGACAGCACCGTGCCCACGCTCTTGGTCTCGAGCTTGGCTTCGTAGCGTTCGAGTTCCTGCGCCAGGACGGCGCTCACTTCTTCGGGTCGAAAGGACATGAGGTTGGGCCCCGTTCTCTGGTTCTGGTCAGGCGGCGTCGCCGCTCACACACTCGTTTCCAAGAGTCGCTGCTCGATGGCATCGAGCAGGCTGCGCACCGAGCGATCCATCACGTGGTCGCGGATTCGGGCGAGCGCGCCTCCGACCAGCCGAGCGTCCACGCTGGCGGCCAGCTTGATGCTCTTGCCGGTCGAGCGCTCGAGCTCGGCGTGGATGCGCTTGCGCTCGGAATCGGTGAGCGGCACCGCGCTCACCACCTGTGCGCGCTCGATGCCCATGGCACGTTCGACCAGGCCTTCGAACCGGGTCACGATCGTCTCGAATTCGCCGAGGCGCTTCTTGCGCAGCAGCAGGTCCACGAACAGCGCCACGGATCGCAGCACGCGCTGCTCCAGCACCTTCAGCACGGTGGCACGCTTGTCGGCCAGCGACACCAGCGGCGCCGCCAGCAGCCGCCCGACCGTCGACGCGGGGTCGAGCACGCCACGCAGGCCCTCGAGATCCTCGAGCGCCTTCCGGGTCTCGCCGCGACGCTCGGTGATCATGAACAGCGCGCGGGCGTAGCGCTCGGCGACCGTGGTGTCCTTCATCATTTCTCGGCGCCCACCTCTTCGACGAACTCACCCACCAGCCTCCGCTGCGCCGCGTCGTCGAGTTTCTGGCGCAGGATCTTCTCGGCGGTGCGCATGGAGAGGTGGATGATCTGCTCCTTGACGCTCTCCTTGGCCTTCTCGCGCTCGCGAGCGATCTCGTCCTGCGCACGCTCGAGCCGCGCCGCCGCGTCGCCCTGCGCCTGCTGGCGAATCTCGCCCGCCACCTTCTCGCCTTCGGCGATCGCCTCCTGAATGCGGGCGCGCGCTCGGGCCTCGATGCCGCGGAGCTCGGACTCGTAGCGCGCCTTCGACTCGTTGGCTTCGGCCCTCGCCCGGTCGGCGGCGGCGAACTCACCGGCGATCTTCGCGCGGCGCTCCTCCAGCACCTTCATGACCGGACCCCAGGCGAACTTCCGCATCCCCCACAGCAGGATCAGAAACCCGAGGATCTGGGTGACGACCTGCCGGATGTCGATCAGATTTCCCATTGACCCCTTCCGACGAGTTGCCCCGCGTACTCCGGCGCAATCTCGGGT
>DATKAB010000097.1 GCA_035498555.1 Candidatus Sulfotelmatobacter sp. | reverse complement strand
TAGAGCCGGATCGCGGGGCTGCTGGCGAGCACGTAGAGGTTCACCGGGACGCCGCGCGTCTCGCCCTCGGCGATCAGCTCGCGCACCAGACGCTCGCCGATCCCGGCGCCGCGACGCTCGGGGAGCAGCGCGATGTCCACGAGGTGGATCTGCCTCGCATCGCGCGCCACGAGCCGCCGCCCGATCGGACGGCCATCCCGGAGCACGATCTCGTCCGTCGCGTCGGGGTAGCTGGCGTCGTAGTGCCGGCGCTGCGCCAGGAATTGCATGCGCACGAAGGTGGACCGCTGCGCTTCGTCCCAGCCGGTCAGCGCCAACTCGTCTTCGCGCGTGCTCCGATAGAGCGCGAGCAGGAACTCCTCGTCGCCGGGCCCGGCGGGGCGCAGCTCCACGGCGGGCGCTCCGCCGCTCAGGGCCACCTGCGCAAGGTCAGCGCGCGAGGACCAGCCGGCGCGTGAAGGTGCCGCCCGGAGTCTGGTAGCGCAGGAAATAGACGCCGGCGGGCGCGGCTCCGCGCGCTCCGTCGCCGGACCACGTCACCTGGTAGACGCCGGGAGCGCGGACGTCGTCGGCGAGCGTCGACACCACGCGGCCCTGCACATCGAGCAGACTCAGCCGCACGCGGGCCTGCCGCGCCACCGAGAAACTCACTTCCACCGGTCCGGTGGCCGGGTTGGGAGTCACCGCGCCGAGCGCGAACACGGTCACCTTCTGCGCGGCGGTCGCGCTCAAATGGCCGATCGTCTCGGTCGAGCCATCCGATCGCGTCAGGGAGAGCCGATACTCGTACGACCGTCCCGATACGACGTCTGCATCGAGCACGGAGGTCACGCCGTCCACCGTCGTGGCGGGCGAGGTGACCGCCGTCCAGGGACCCTCGAGACTCTGGGCGCGCTCCAGTACGGTCGCGCTGTAGAGGCTCGGTTGGCCGAGCTGCCATTTCACCTCGATGCCGTCCTCGAGCGGGTTGGCGGCGAACAGAGCGAGTTGCGCGGCCGTGACGGCTCCCACCAGCTGGACGATCACCGGCGAGGAACCGCCGATGTTCACGCTGTCGCCTTCGTAGTAAGCGGTCATCGGGTGCGAGCCGTCGGCGAGCAGGTTGGTGTCGAAGAGGGCGCTGCCCGAAACCAGTGACGAGGTTCCAAGTGGCGTGCCGGCGTCACGAAATTCGACGTTGCCGGTGCCCGGCGTGACGCTGGCGGTAAAGTGAACGTTTTCGCCCGGGTTCGAGGGGTTGGGCGCCGAAGAGAGCGCGACCGCGCTGCGGCCCAGATCGAGCACCCAGGCGGAGCCAACGCCGCCGGTTCCGTCGCCCGGGGCGCCCGCGAGCAAATCGGGGAAGCCGTCGCCGTTCAGGTCGCCGATCGAAGCCACCGAGGCGCCGAAGGCGCCCTCGGCATCGAGTCCGCCGCCCAGGTTGCCCGAGTTGTCGCTGATCCGAAGCGGTTGCTTGATTGAAATGGCGCCCGTGCCGTGGTCGTAGGCGAGCAGCACCACCCACGTCGCACCCGTGCCCGGACCCCCGTCGTCGTAGCCGCCCGAGCCCACGGCGAGATCGGGCACGCCATTGCCGTCCAGATCGGGCAGCGCGGCCACGCCATCTCCGAAGAAGTTCGAACGCCCGAGGTGCGCCATGAAGCCGCCCGAAGTCGCGCTGATCTTCTGATAGCTCTTCACGCTGCCGTTCGGGTTGAGCAGCATCACGTAGACCGCGCCACGGTTGGCGCCGGGCGCCAGGTCACCGTCGGCATTGTCATCGTCGAGGGGCGCGCCCACGGCCAGATCCGACACGCCGTCGCCGTCGAGATCGGTCAGCCTGGCGACCGAGCTGCCGAAGAGATCGGCGTCGTGGAGGTGGAACGAGGCGGGAGTTCCCTGCGTGTCGCTCAGCTTGACGGTGTGGTCGACCACCAGCGGCGGCGAGCCTCCGGTCCAGGTGAGGAAGACCTCGTACACCGCGCCGCGCGCGAATCCGGTTGGCGCGTCCGAATCCGCGTCGCCCGGCGCGCCCGCCGCCAGCGCGAGCTTCAAGGGTCCGGCGCCGTCGGGATCGCCGAGCGAGGCGATCGAGGCGCCGAAGCGTTCAAAGTCGCCGGGAAGGCTGATGCCGGTGGTGAGGTCGCTCAGCTTGAGGACGGACTTGGGCGCGCCGCTCGAGGTCAGGAACAGGATGTAGACCGCGCCGCGGTCGATTCCGAGGCCGCCGGTGTGTGCCGGACTCACGTCGTCATCGTTGGGCGCGCCGACCGCGAGGTCCGGCACGCCGTCGCCATCCAGGTCGCCGAGCGCGGCGACCGAGGCGCCGAACTCGTCGTCCGGGTGCAGGCTTCCCGCCAGGAACGGGGTGGCGTTCGAGATCTGCGCGCTGCTCGCCACCGAGCCGTCGGCGCGCATGAACAGGATCCACACCGCGCCCATGTTGCCGTTCGCCGCGCGCTCGCCGACCGCGAAGTCCACGACGCCATCGCCATTCAGGTCGCCGAGCGCGGCCACGGCCGAGCCGTAGGCATTGGCCAGCAGGTCGGGAATCCGCACTTTCGCCTGCACCAGGCTCGAGGGCGGGTTGACGAGCGTGCGCGCGATCGCGGGCGCGGCGCCGGTCGCCGCGGCGATGGTCGCCGCGGTCGCGACCGAGGCCAGGAATTTCCGCGAGGCGCTCATCGCTGGAGCTCCGCAGGCGCGGTGGGCTGGGTCTGGCTCGGGAAGATGCCCTGCAGCGCGATGACGAAGTTGAGCACCAGATAGGGCTGGAGATTCGAGTGCGCCTGACCGCCTCCAGTCGGCGCCACCGCGGCCGGCGACATCGCGGCGTCGGGCTGGCCGCGATACTGTTCGATCCCGTTCGAGGCGCGCGTGTCGGCGAGCACGTTGCCGGCGGGGCTCACCGCGGTGGCCGTGGCGCTCGACCCCATCAGACTGTGGGCGTGCGTCGGCATTTCGTTCAAAGCCAGCGTGTGCCCCTGCTCGCCGCCGGATTCACCGAGCGAATGCGCGCTGCTCCTGTGGATCGGCGTCCGCGCCTGAAGGTTCGGCAGGCCGAAGTTGACGCGGCCGTCGCCCCCGTATGTGTTCCCGAGAATCGAGAACAACGCCTGGTTCTGGTTGATGGGCAGGAGCTGCCCGTTGCAGAACGCCCATCCCCGCGGAGGGTAGTTGAACGAGATGAGCTTGATCTCACCGAGGAACGGAGTCGCCATGCCGGGCTCCTGTCGCGCCTGAAGGGCGCAGCGTGGTCGCTAGTTCTGACTGGGGAAGATGCCGTAGAGCGAAATGATGTAGTTCACGACCAGGAAGGGCATCCGATTCTCGTGTGGCTGACTGCCCCCGGTTTGCCCGATCGCCTGCGGGTGCATGGCGACCGCGCCCGCGGCGGCGTATTGAGGAAGCCCGGCCTTGGATTCGGCCGGCACCATGCCGCCGGGACCAAAGGCGTCCCCGGTGTTGACGTTCGCGCGCTCGAGGTGCGAGTGGGACGGGATCTGCGCGACGGTCAGCGTGACCACCTCCTGGCCGCCAAGTTGTCCGATAAAGAAGCCCGGCCCCTGATGAATCGGGGCGCGCCCGCGCAGGTCGGGCAACGCGAAGGTGCTCTGGCCGTCGCCGCCGTAGGTGGTTCCGATCAGGTTGAACAGCACTTCGTACTCCGAGATCGGGAGCACCTGTCCCTGGCAGAGCATCCATCCATTGGGCGCGAAGTTGCCGCCGAACATGCGGATCTCGCCGACGAACGGACTACTCATGCGCGGATCCTCCGTTCCTGGCCTGATCGGGGGCAGCCGCTGGCGCGCTTCGTGCCGGGTACACGCCCTGCATCGCGATGATGTAGGTGAGCGCGAGATAGGGCTGCATGTTGTTGTGCGGCTGTCCGCCGCCGGCGGGATCGAGCGAAGCAGCATTCATGGGCGAATTCGGGGGCGCGGCGTAGAGCGCCGAACCGGTGGCGGATCGCGCCAGCACGTTGCCGGCGGGGCCGCTCAGGGGACCCGGCGCGTCCAACGCTTCGAGCGCGTGATTGTGAGCGGGCATCTCACTCGGGAGCAGCGTCACGGTCTCGACTCCGGCGCTCTCGCCGAGGTCGTAGAACGACAAACCGGGACCCTGGCCGGACTGGATGGGTACGCAGCCCTGAAGATTCGGCAATGCGAAATTCGAGGTGCCGTTGCCGCCGTACGTGGTGCCCAGCAGTGAGAACAGCGCGGTGTTCTGTGAGATGGGCAGCAGCTGCCCGTTGCACAGCGCCCAGCCCGTGGGTGCGAAGTTGCCCGCGAAGATGCGGATCTCGGCGACGAAAGGATCCATGGGTCAGGCCTCCCGCACCGGAGTCGCGCCGAGGCGATTGAACACCGCCTCGTAGTGGCGCGTGTCGCCCGACTCGCCGACCGGAACGAGGAAGAGGTCGAAGGTGCCGATGGCCGGGTGATCCACCCGGAACGTGCCCTGGTCGAACGCCGGTTGCCGCGGCCCGTGGAAGAGCACCGAGAACTGGCCCTCGCGATCGAGAGACGCGCGGTTCGCGCTGCCGGGCAGATCCCGCACCGCGTGGAGTTTCAGTTCGGTGGGTCGCAGCGCCTCGAAGTGAACGACGAAGCCTTCGTTGCGGTGGCGTTCGAACGTCGCTCGGGTGAGACGGCGAGCGGCGACTTCAGAAGCCTGCGGCACGGCGGCCTTGACGATCGCGCTCGGGGCGGCGGTCGCGGTTGCGGCCAGAACGGGGCCCAGGGTCAGGAACCGACGTCGCGAGATCATTGCGAGCAGTCTCCCGGCGGTTGAAGGAACGAGGCCCCTACCACGCCGGGCGAAGCGCTGCGGGGGCTCATGAGGTGCGTCTCTCGCTTCGGAACTACGGCCCGTCGCGTGCCATCGTAGCCCCGCGAGTCACGGCCAAACAATGGAAAAGTGCGGAGCCGCTCGAACTCCCTCCGAAACACGGCGGAGTCTCCTGCAACAAATCGATCGGTCCTGGGGCCCCCGAGGGCGCCGAATCGATTCGGGGTCCGGTGTTCGGGGTCGTCGCCTCGCGCGCGGAGATCCCTTCGCCGGTCCGTTCACCCTGGCTTCCTCGAACGTACGAGGAGACGACTCGGGACGCGCCCCTCTTTCGGAGGCGCGCCGACCGGGGAGGGTCGTTCGGAGGTTCCACCATGCCGAGTTCGCACTCTCGTCTCATCCTTGCCCCGGCGGTCGCCGCGGTCGCCCTGCTCGCCACATCCGTCCAGCCCGTCCGCGCCGCCAGCCCGGTGCTCCGCTCGGCATTTGCGTCGTATCGATTCGATTCCCAGGCCATCCCGCCGGTCCAGGTGGCGGACCTCGACAATGACGGAACTTCCGAGATCGTGACCGGCGCGCGAGTCGCGACTTTCAACTACGACATCATCGTTTCGAAGCTCATTTCCAACCACTGGCAGCGGGTGCAGACCATCCCGGTGGGAACGAATCCGCCGGAGTTCGCGCTCTCGGACGTGAATCACGATGGCAAGGCCGACCTGGTCTACGTGGTGGACGGCCAGGCGTACGCCCGCGTCAACGACGGGACCGGCACTTTCGGCGCCGAGCAGCAGATTGCCGGCAATGGCGACCCGCCCGACGATCTCGGATCGACGCTGTTGCTGATCAAGCATCCGAACGCCCCGGACGAGTTCTGCGCACTCGCGGGTGGCGACGGTGTGGAGATCTTTCGCGACTCGGTGGAGACCAACGGCACGCACGACTTCGTCACCGTGGCGCGGATCGATGACGTTGGGCTCGTCGAGAGCTTCCTCGACAACGCCCCGCCCTGGGGATTGCCGCCGTTCGCCGCGGAGGCGGACCTGAACGGCGACGGTCTGCCCGACATCGCCGCGTTCTCCAA
>DATKAB010000096.1 GCA_035498555.1 Candidatus Sulfotelmatobacter sp. | reverse complement strand
CGGATGGGAGAAGCTGCTCGAGGCCGGGAGCGAGGCCAAGGCCCGCGAGAAGGGCTGGCTGCGGCTGGAAGGCCGGGCCTACGAGGTGCAGGACGGCGAATGTCTCGAGATCCGATTCAACAAATGAAGCACGCGCCCGTCGGCGTCCGCACCGGGGGGCTCTTCGCCGGCGTTGCCCTCGGCTGCGCGCTGCTCGCCTTCGCGGGCCCGGCTTCGGCGTTCACGCTCAGCAAGCTCGGCGGCCACCTCGGCGTCGGCTACGAGAAGCTGATGATCAGCGACGCGCCGGGCGGATCGATCGGTTTCGGGGCCGGCGTGGATTATCCGGTCGCCTCGCGTTTCCATGCCGGCGTCGACCTGGGCTTTTCCTTCTACGGAACGCAGAGCGTCGAGCGGGGCTCGTTCAACGCCAATCTCGACTACAGCTCGGTCGAGGCGATCGCCTTCCTGCACTGGACCTCCAACTGGGGGCCGCTCGCGCGCGTCTCGGTGGGCCCCGGCATCACCCACGTGCGCGCCGCGATCTCGACCGCGGTCGGCGGCGCCTCGTTCCTCGATCTGGCGCGCGACGAGAACGGCGCGACCGCGGCGGTGGACCTGGCGTTCATGAAGCAGAAGCCGGCGCCGGTGCGCGTCGCTCTGATCGTGAGCGGGAGGCAGGTCTTCCTGCCCGGCGAGGACTGGCCGCACTTCGCGATCCGGCTGGGGTTCTACTACTGAGCGGAGCTCGCCGTTCCGCGGCCGACCGCCTCTCCATCACCTTCACTTTCGCGTTGACGATATTCCCGGCACTCCCTACCTTGATCGGACGCGGAAAGGAGGTGGTCCATTGTCTAAAGCTCAGATGTGGATCGCGGAGGTGGCTGTCCGCTAGGACGGCGTGTCGCTTGACGGCGTGATCCGTCCGGCGAATTCCCAACAGTCCACCGGCAAAGCGGGGGGCGCGGAACGCGTCCCCCGTCCGCTTTTTGACCCCCGAGTGTTCCGGCCGTTATTCTCCCCGGCCTGCGTTTCCTTCGGGGCGGGGTGCAAAGTCCCCACCGGCGGTACAGCCCGCGAGCGGAGGCGGTTCAGGGCACCGGGATACCGGGTTTCCCGGGCCGTTTCTCGCAGATCCGGTGCGACTCCGGAGCCGACCGTGACAGTCGGGATGAGAGAAGGAGCGTGGCTCCGCCGTGCCCGGCGGATCCGGACGACGGCACACGCCCCGTGGCCAGGCGCCACGGGGCTGTTTCATTTTGTTCCTGGGAGGTGACGCATCTCGGCTCGAGAGGATGACCGGCGCTTCATGGAGCGCGCGCTGCGGCTCGCCGAGCGAGGCCGCGGCCGCACGCGCCCCAACCCGATCGTGGGCGCGGTGCTGGTGCGCGGCGGCCGGATCGTGGGCGAGGGCTGGCATCGGGCCGCCGGGCTCGATCACGCCGAGGCGGTGGCGCTTCGTGCCGCCGGCGATCGGGCGCGAGGCGCCACCCTCTACGTCACGCTTGAGCCCTGCGCCCATGCCGGGCGCACGCCGCCCTGCTCGACCGCATTGATCCGCGCCGGCATCCGGCGCTGCGTGGTGGCCCAAAGCGATCCGCACGCGATCGTGAACGGGCGGGGCATTCGGGCGCTGCGCGCCGCGGGAATTCGCGTCGAGGTCGGGCTGCTCGCGGAGGAAGCGCGGGCCCAGCTCGCCGGCTACTGGCTCGCTCATCGTGCGGGGCGGCCGCGCGTCACCTGGAAGGTGGCCGCGACCCTGGACGGGGCGGTGGCCGACGCGCGCGGCCGCTCGCGCTGGATCACCGGGGCGAGCGCGCGCCGTGAGGGGCATCGGCTGCGAGCGGCGAGCGATGCGATCCTGATCGGCGCCGGGACCGCGCGCGCCGACGATCCGCGGCTCACGGCGCGTGAAGTTGGCGCTCGGCTCCAGCCGCTGCGCGTGGTGTGCGACACGCGGCTTCGCCTGCCGCTCGCGCTGCGCTTGTTCTCGCGGCGGCTCGCGGCGGGAACGGTGGTGGCGTGCGGCCGCTCGGCGCGGGGCGCGCGCCGGCGTGCGCTCGAAGCGCGAGGCATCGAGGTGTGGAGCCTGGCCGAGAAGCGCGGCGGGGTCGATCCGCGCGCGCTGGCGCGGCGTCTTGCCCGGGCCGGCTGCTACGAAGTGCTGATGGAGAGCGGCGGCGCGCTCGGTTCGAGCTGGCTGGAAGACGGCCTGGTGGACCGCATCGTCCTGTTTGGAGCCCCGCTCGTGCTGGGTCCGGGGCGGGGCTGGAGCGCGGCGCTCGGCCGCCGCGCGCTGCCGCGCGCGATCCGCGGACGGTTCGCCGAGCTCAGGCGGGTCGGGGCCGACGTTCGTCTCACTCTGGAAATGGAAGGAACTCGTGTTCACCGGGCTGATTGAGGAGCGCGGACGGGTCGAGCGGATCGAAGAACGCCCGGCGGGTCGGCGATTCGAGATCTCGTCCCCCACCGTGTTCAAAGGTTCCAGTCGGGGGGACAGCATCGCGGTGGACGGCTGCTGCCTCACCGCGATCGAGATCGGCGCGCATCGAATGGTGGTCGAGGCGGTGCCCGAAACCCTGCGGCGCACCACCCTCGGTGATTGGAGCGCCGGGACCGAAGTGAATCTCGAGCGGTCGCTGCGGCTGGATTCGAGGCTGGGAGGACATCTGGTGCAGGGTCATGTGGACGGCGTCGGGCGGGTCGTGGCCGTGGATCCCGAGGGCGATGGGCGGCGGGTGCGGCTCGAGCTTCCGGGCGAGCTCTCGCCGCTGGTGGCCGAAAAGGGCTCGCTGGCGGTGGACGGCGTGAGCCTCACGGTCGCCGCGTGCCGGGGGACTACTTGCGAGATCGCCTACATTCCGCACACGCTCGCGGTGACCACCGCCGGCAGCTACGCCCCGGGCCGTCGTGTCAACCTCGAGGTCGATCTGATGGCCCGCTATGTGGCCCGGCTGCTCGAAGCCAGCGGGCGCCTCGAGGGATCGCGATGAAGGCGAAGCGGGGAATCCCGGGGCGCGCCCGACGGGGCGGTGTGTTCCTGACCGTCGACGCGGCCATCGAGCGTATTCGATCCGGGCGCATGATCGTAGTGGTGGACGATGCGGATCGCGAGAACGAGGGCGACGTCGTGTTTGCCGCCGAGAAAGCGACGCCCCGACTGGTCAACTTCGCGGTCAAGCACGGCCGCGGCATCCTGTGCGCGCCGATGGAGCCTCAGGAGGCCGACCGCCTCGGGCTCAAGCTCATGGTGAGCAAGAACACCGCGCGCTACGGCACGCCGTTCACCGAATCGGTCGACGTCCGGCGCGGCACCACCACCGGAACCTCGGTGTTCGATCGCACCCGGACGCTTCGCGCGCTGGCCAGTCCGCGCACCCGTCCCGACGACCTCGATCGCCCGGGGCATGTCTTCCCGCTTCGCGCGGTGCCGGGCGGCGTCCTGCGCCGCGCCGGCCACACCGAGGCGGTACCCGACCTGTGCCGGCTGGCGGGGCTGCGCCCGGTCGGCGCGCTCTGCGAAGTGCTGGCCGACGACGGCCGCATGATGCGCCTGCCCGAGCTCGAGCGCTTCGCGCGCCGGCACGGGCTCGGGATCCTCACGATCCAGGATCTGATCGCTTATCGTCGGCGTCGCGAGGTGCTCGTCGAGCGCGTGGTCTCGGTGCCGCTGCCGACGCCGCACGGAGAGTTCCAGCTGCATCTCTATCAGAGCCGGCTCGAGGGTGACCATCACGTGGCGCTGGTGAAGGGCGACGTGAATCGCGGCGGCCCGGTGCTGGTGCGTGTTCACTCTCAGTGCCTGACCGGTGACGTGTTCGGATCGATGCGCTGCGATTGCGGCCCGCAGATGCACGCAGCTCTGAAGGCGATCGCGACCCGCAAGCGCGGGGTGTTTCTCTACCTGCGCCAGGAAGGGCGCGGCATCGGGCTCGCCAACAAGCTCAAGGCCTACGCGCTGCAGGATCGCGGGCTCGACACGGTCGAGGCCAACGTCAAGCTCGGGTTCCCCGCCGATCTCCGCGACTACGGCATCGGCGCCCAGATCCTCGCCGATCTCGGCGTGCGCGAGATCGAGCTGCTCACCAACAATCCCCGAAAGATCGTGGGTCTCGAAGCCTACGGGCTGCAGATCGTGAAGCGAGCGCCGATCGAGCTGCCGCCGACGCGCCACAATCGGCGCTATCTGGCCACCAAGCGTGACAAGCTCGGACATCTGCTCGACCTGAAGCTGGGGGAGACATGATCGAGCGCGCCGGTGACCTCGACGCCCGCGACCTGCGCTTCGCGCTGGTGGCGGCGCGCTTCAACGAAGCCTACGTGCGGCGACTGACCGACGCCGCCGTCGAGGTGCTGAAGCTCCGGGGCGCGTCGGAGCCGCAGCTCGAGCGCTGGTGGGTGCCGGGCTCCTTCGAGCTGCCGCTCGCGTGCCGCTGGGCGGCGGACAGCGGCCGGTTCGACGCGGTGCTGGCGTTCGGCGTCGTGATTCGCGGCGAGACCGAGCACTTCCGGCTGGTGGCGGACGCGGCCTCGAACGGGCTGCTGCGCGTGGGGCTCGACACCGGCGTCCCGGTGCTGAACGGCGTGCTTGCCGCATACGATGCCGATCAGGCGGCGGCTCGCACCGGCGGCACGCTCGGCAACCGCGGCGCCGAAGTGGCGCTGGCCGCGATTCAGATGGCGCGCCTCAAGCGCGCCGCGGCGGGCCGGTGACCGGCGGCGCCGAGAGCAGCCGCCGGCGGGCGCGCGAGGCCGCGTTCCGCGTCGCCTATCAGGCCGACGTCGCTCAGGACAGCTACGCCGACGCGTGGAAGACCCGTCATGACGTCGAGCGACTGAGCGAGGATCAATCGCGACTGGTGGCCGACGTCGTCTCGGTGCTCGAGCGGCAGGGCGCGGAGGTGGACCAGCATCTGTCGGCGGCGGTCGAGCACTGGCCGCTGGCACGGCTGGCCGCCACGGATCGCTCGGTGCTGCGGGTGGGCGTCGCCGAGCTGATGGGGCGGCCCGGAACGCCGGCGCGTGTGATCCTCGACGAGGCCATCGATATCGCGCGGCTCTATGGAAGCGAAGAGTCGGGGCGTTTCGTCAACGGCGTGCTCGACCGGGTGGCGCGGGCGTTGCGGCCGGGAGAATTCTGAGATGCTGCTCGCCGTGATCTCGGACATCCACGCCAATCTCGAGGCGCTCGAAGTCGTGCTCGCGGATCTCGAGCGCCGGAAGCCCGACGCGATGGTTTGCCTCGGCGACTTCGTCGGCTACGGCGCGTCGCCGAATCCGTGCATCGAGCGCGTGCGTCCCCTGATCGAGGGGGCGGTGATCGGCAATCACGACGACGCGGCGCTCGGTCGCACGTCCCTCGAAGGGTTCAATCACGAGGCGGCCAGCGCCGCCCGCTGGACCGCCGAGCAGCTCACTCCTGCGAACGCCGCCTACCTCGAGTCGCTGCCCTACCAGCTCGGGTGGCGCGGCGCGCGACTCGTGCACGCTTCGCCCTCGGAACCCGAATCGTGGCACTACGTCCTGTCGCCGGCCGAGGCCGATTTCGAGCTGCGCGGCATATCCGAGGACCTGTGCTTCATCGGCCACTCGCACTATCCGGGCACCTTCGTGTTCGACGGCCGCCGATCGGTCTACACGCGGCAGGCGCGCATCGGCATGGAGCCGGGGAGGCGCTTCCTGGTCAACGTCGGCAGCGTCGGACAGCCGCGCGATGGCGACCCGCGAGCCGCCTACCTGCTGTGGGACGACGCGGCGCGCTCGCTCGAGCACGTGCGTCTCGAATACGACGTCGAGGCCGCCGGCACGCGCATTCGAGAGGCAGGACTGCCGGCATTTCTGGCCGAACGCCTCCGCTGGGGCGAGTGAACTCATGACGGTCGCTGCCCGTCCACCCGCGCGCTCCTCGACGCTGGATCACTGGGAGTCCTACTGGAAGGACCACGCCGATCTCGACCGAACCTATTCGACCGGCGGCCGGCTGGCGCGCGAAGTCCAGGCCGATGGCGACGTGCGCGGACGCGTGGTGCTCGAGGTCGGCGCCGGCTCGGGCCGCGACACGCTCGAGCTGGTGCGTGCGGGCGCGATTGGAATCGTTCTCGACTATTCTCCCGCCTCGCTCGAGCTGGTGAAGCGGCAGGCCGCGACCCTCGGGATTCCCGTTCATCTGGTGCGCGCCGACGCCCTGGCGATGCCGTTTCGCGACGGCAGCGTCGACGTGGTGCACCACCAGGGATTGCTGGAACACTTCCGAGACCCCCTGCCGTTGCTCCGCGAGAACGTCCGGGTCACGCGTTCGGGCGGACGCGTCGTGGTCGACGTACCCCAGACCTTTCACCTCTACACGGTGATGAAGCAGATGATGATCGCGCTCAATGTCTGGTTCGCGGGCTGGGAGACTCAGTTCACGGCGGCCGGGCTCGAACGACGCATGCGCGAGGCCGGCCTGACCATCCGTCGCAGCTACGGCGACTGGATGGTGCCGGGGCTCGGCTATCGCGTGTTTCGTGAAGCGCTCCGGCGAACGCTGCACGTCGATCTTCCGCTCGAGCCCGCCGCGCTGCGCTGGTGGTGGAACGGGACGGCGCCGCTGCGCCGCGCGCTGGCGCGCACCCGCTTCGGCCTCTACACCTGTCACGTGATCGGCACGGTGGGCGTGAAGGCGTGAGCGCGCCCCGGCTGCTGGCCGTCAATTTTCGCGATCCTCATCACCCCGAAGCCGGAGGGGCGGAGCTGCACCTCGAGGAAATCTTGCTCGAGGCGGTGCGCCGGGGCTGGGAGGTCACCTGGCTGGCCACCGGGTTCCGCGGCGGCACGACCGAGGCCGTGCATCGAGGCATGCGGATCGTTCGCCGGGGCGACTGGTGGGACTTCAATCTGATCCTGCCGGGAGTGCTGCGCCGCGAATTCTCGAGTCCGGCGCCGGATCTCATTCTCGAAGACATCAACAAGGCACCCTGCTTCACGCCGTGGTGGACGCGCGCGCGCGTGGCCGCGATCGTGCCGCACCTGTTCGGAACCACCGCGTTTCGAGAGGCTTCCTTCCCGGTGGCGGTTTACGTCCAGCTGCTCGAGGCCCTGATTCCGATCGCCTATCGGCACTCGCCGTTCCTGGCGATTTCAGAGAGCACGCGCGACGATCTGGTCGCGCGCGGCATTCCGCGCTCGCAGGTGAGCGTGGTTCATTGTGGACTCGATCACGACCGCTACCGGGTGGATCCCGCGGTCGCCAAGACCCCCGATCCCACTGTGCTCTACATCGGACGACTGCGGCGCTACAAGGGGGTGGACTGGGTGATGCGAGTCTGGCCGCTGGTGCGCGAGCAGGTGCCCGGAGCACGCCTGATGGTGGTGGGCGACGGGCCGCATCGCGAGGCGCTCGAGCGTGTGGCCGAGCGAGAGCAGCTGGGCGAGTCGGTCGAGTTCCTGGGATTCATGAACGCGAACGAAAAGGTGCGGAAGCTGCAGGAGTCGTGGGTGCTGGTCCAGCCTTCGCCGAAGGAGGGTTGGGGTCTCACCGTGGTCGAGGCCGGCGCCTGCGGCACCGCGGTGGTCGCGGCCGACAGTCCGGGGCTTCGCGACTCGGTGAAACGCGACGAGACCGGATTGCTGGTGCCCTACGCCGATGATCGGGCGCTCGCCGCCGCCCTGTCGCGGGTGCTCTGCGATTCCGTGCTGCGCGAGCGACTGGGGACCGCCGGGCGCGCCTGGGCGGCGCGCTTCACGTGGCCCGAGTGCGCACGTGTCTCGTTCGACGCCTTGCTCGGCGCCCTGAAGGGTGGCACGTGAGCCTCCCGGCGCGCGTACGCACCACGCTGATCCTCGTCGTCAAGCTCGCGCTCAGCGGGGCGCTGATGACGTTTCTGTTCCGGCGTATCCCGGCGCACGAGGTCGCGCAGGCGCTGAGTCACGCCGACCGCAACTGGTTGATCGCGGCGGGCTCGGTGATGATCGCCAGCAATCTGCTGGGCGCCTACCAGTGGTGGCGGCTGCTCGCCGCGATCGAGATCCGGATTCCGCTCTGGAAAGTCTGCGCCTACTATCACGTCGGATTGTTCTTCAACAATTTCCTGCCCGCCAACATCGGCGGCGACATCGCGCGAGTCGCCGACGCCTCGCGCCATAGCCGCACTCGCGCGGCGGCGATCTCCACGGTGATGATGGATCGCGCCATGGGGACGCTCGCGCTGGCGGGGCTGGCGCTGGTGACCACGCTGCCGGCCATCGACCGCTTCCACCTCTCGATCGCCTACCTGGCGCTGGTGGCGTTCTTCGCCTTGAGCGCGATCTTCCTCTGGGCTCTGCTCCATCCACGATTTCTGGACACGCTTGAATCCGTCCTGACCCGCGTGGGACTCGGCCGGCTGAAGCCCCATCTCGACGAGCTGGCCCGCAATCTGGCCGGATTCCGCGGCCAGCGCACCCTGCTGCTCGAAGTTCTGGGCGTGGCGGTGGTGGTCCAGGTGGCGCGCATCGGCGTTCACGTGCTGGTGGCGCGCTCCTTCGGGCTCAACGTGCCGTTGCCGTACTTCTTTCTTTTCGTGCCGCTGCTCGCAGTGATAATCTCGCTGCCCATTTCGTTCAACGGAATCGGACTGCGCGAAGGCGCGGGTGTGGTTCTGTTCGGACTGGTGGGTGTCGGCCGCGCGGCGGCCTTCTCGCTCCAATTCACCACCTACCTGGTCGCGGTTGCGGTCAGCCTGCTGGGCGCGCTCATCTTCCTCGTGCGGATCCCCCGCCGAAGGAACGAGGCTCGGAAGCTTCGGAGGTCCACTTGATGGACGGGACACGACGCCCCACGCCCTGGGTGGCGCTGGGCGTCTTCCTGCTCGCGGCCTGCATCTATCTCATCACGCTCACGCCCACCGTCCCGTTCTGGGACTCCGGCGAGTTCATCGCCGTCTCCGCCATCCTCGGAATTCCTCATCCGCCGGGCACCCCGTTCTACGTGCTCATCGGGCGCCTGGCGTCGCTGGTTCCGATCGGCTCCATCGCGCAGCGGCTGAACGGGCTGTCGGCGATCGCCTCGTCGCTGGCGGCGATGATCACGTACCTCGTCAATCTGCGCTTGATCCGGCTGGCGATGCGGCGTTCGCGCCCGGCCAAGGCTTCCGAAAAGGCGGGTCTGACCACGCCGGTCGTGGAAGCCGGCGGCGGCACGCCGCTGCCCTATGAGCAGGAGTGGATCGCGCAGATCGGCGCCGTGCTCGGCGCCGCGATGCTGCTGTTCTCGGACAATTTCTGGGAAAACGCGATCGAGGCCGAGGTCTACTCGATGTCGAGCCTTGCCCAGATCGGCACGCTGTGGCTCGGATTCAAGTGGTGGGAGGCGCACGACAAGCGGCCGACGCTGGCGCCGATGATGCTGTGCGTGTATGTCATGTGGCTGTGCGTGGGACTCCATCTCAGTGTGGCGATGATGGGCTTCCCGCTCGTGATCCTGGTATGGCTGGTGGACCAACGCGCCGCAATCGCTCTCAGCATGCCGCTGCTGACCGTTCTCACCGTGACCTTCGGCCTCGAACGAATGATCGGCGTGATTCTGTTGCTGTCGATGGCCACCTACCTGCTCTACGTCTTCCAGCGCAAGCTCCACTGGATGGTGTGGCTGGGGGCGGCCGTGTGCGCGGCGGTCGGCCTGCGGCCCGCCTTCACCGACGCCAACTTCACCGCGATCACCGGCATGATCTCTGCGGTCGGCGTGCTGGGGCCGCTGGTATTCATGTTCGGCCGCCAGCGCGAAGCCCGGGTGATCCTGCTCGCGATCGGCCTGATGGTGGTGGGCTATTCGACGCATCTCTATCTGCCGATCCGCGCCGCCCAACACCCCGCCATCAACGAAGGGGCGCCGTCGAACTGGGGCGCGCTGCGCGATTTGCTCGAGCGCAAGCAGTATGGACAGACCAGCATGTTCGAGCGGCGCGGTCCGTGGTCGGCACAGCTCGACAAGGAATTCTGGCGTTACTGGAAACGACAGTGGCCGCTCACTCCCAGCCCGGCGCTCGACGAGACCGGTTCGCGGCGCCAGGAGCCGAAATGGTTCCAGTTCCTGCTGCCGATGGCGCTGGGCCTGGTCGGGTGCTGGTGGAGCCGCAAGGACCGGATCAGCTTTCTGACCATGATGGGTCTGTTCCTGTTCGGCACCGTGCTCATGATCATCTTCCTCAACTTCACCGATCACGAGGTGCGGGATCGCGATTACTTCTTCACCACCGGCTACCACGTCTACGCGATCTGGATCGGCATGGGAATCGCCTGGCTGATCCAGTGGGTCCGCGAATCGTTCCCGGATGGCGCGCAGCGCAAGTGGGTGACCGTGGGCACGGCGGCGATGCTCGCGCTCCTCCCGATCCTGGTGGCGCGCAGCCTGTGGTACACGCACGATCGCCGCGGGAACTACGTGGCGCACGACTATGCCTACAACATGCTGGCGCCGCTCGCCCCCAACTCCTTCATTTTCACCAACGGCGACAACGATACCTTCCCGCTCTGGTACATCCAGCAGGTGGAGAACTGGCGGAAGGACGTGCGCGTGGTGAACATGAGCCTTCTCAACACCGGCTGGTACATCAAGCAGCTCCGCGACGAGGAGCCGAAGGTTCCGATCCGGCTTACCGATCAGGAGGTCGATGAGAGCCTCGATTCGGGCGCGCTCAAATACATCGGCCACGGCCGGAGCCCCGACATCGATTCGCTGGTGGCGATGTACGCGCGGCAGGGGGCCGGCTTGAGCCAGGAGGGCTACGTCATCACCGCCGACGGCCATCCCGTCTACACCAACGAAGCGATGGTCCACAACATCCTGTCGAGCGCCAGGCTGCCGGGCGGGAAATGGAGCAAGCAGCCGTACTTCGCAGTCACCGTCCCCGAGCACGCCGGACTCGACAAGTACTTCACGCTCGAGGGACTGGTGTACCGGGTGAACCAGGACACGCTCCAGGACGAGGTCGACGAGCCGGTGACGAGTCATTCGCTCTACCATGTGTTCAAGTACGGCGGCCTGTTCAACGCCGACGGGTCGTGGAACACCCGGGTGTACAAGGACGACAATGCCGCCACGCTGTCGCGGAACTACGCGGCCGCGCATCTCCAGCTCGCCTTCTGGTATCGCCGCCACGGCGAGGTGGGCCGCGGAATCGCCGAGATGGAGCGTGTGGCCCGGATGTTCCCCGACTACACCGAGGTGCTGATTCCGCTCGGCGGCTTCTACATGGACGCGGGGGACACCACCAAGGCCCTGAACCTGTTCCAGCGCCTGGCCGAGAAGAATCCGGGCAATCCCGAGGCCCGCTATTACTACGGAGTGACGCTGCTGTATCGGAATCGGCTGGAAGAGGGCGTTCAGCAGTTCGACGCCGCCATCCAGATCGATCCGAGTTACAACCTGCCCTACTACGGGGCCTACCTGGCGCTCTGGGATCACGGGCAGCGGGAGCGAAGCTTGAGCTATCTCGACCGCTGGGTGGCGTCGCACCCCACCGACAACCAGGCGCGCGATCTGCTCGAATCCCGCCGTCGCGAGCTGGGTGGCGCGAAGACGCCGGCCCGCCTGCCGCAACCCACGCTACCCACGCTGCCCTGAGGGGGCGCTCTCGAACCGAGCCGAGGAGGACGCATGACCCACGCGCTGGTGACGGGAGCCGCGGGCTTCATCGGCTCGCACCTGTGTGACCGCCTGCTGAACGAGGGCGCGCGCGTCACCGGAGTGGATTGTTTCACCGACTACTACGATCCGGCGCTCAAGCGTCGCAATCTCGAAGGCGCGCGCGCCCGACCCGGCTTCACGCTGCTCGAGCTGGATCTCGGGCGCGACGATCTGGCCGGGTTGCCCGACGTGTCGGTGGTCTTCCACCAGGCAGCGCAGGCCGGAGTGCGCGCCTCGTGGGGAGCGGAGTTCGCCACCTACACGCACCACAACGTACTCGCCACGCAGCGCCTGCTCGAACGCTATCGTGACGCGAAACTCGAGCGGTTCGTGTATGCGTCGTCCTCGTCCGTGTACGGAGACGCTGAGCGCTATCCGACGCCCGAGACCCTGCTTCCGCGGCCGTTCTCGCCCTACGGCGTGACCAAGCTCGCCGGCGAGCATCTGGTGCTGCTCTACGGCCGCAATTTTGGACTTCCGGTTTCCGCGCTCCGCTACTTCACCGTCTACGGTCCGCGCCAGCGGCCCGACATGGCGTTCCATCGTTTCTGCCGCGCGATGCTGCGCGGCGAGCCGATCGCGGTGTTCGGGGACGGTCGCCAGTCGCGCGACTTCACCTTCATCGACGACGCGATCGAGGCGAACTTGCGGGCCTGGAAGCGCAGCGCCGCCCAGGGCGTGTACAACGTCGGCGGCGGCTCGCAGGTCGAGGTGCTGGAGGCCATTCGGATCCTGGAATCGGCGCTCGGCCTCAAAGCCGACCTGCGGTTCGAGCCGCGACCTCCCGGCGATCCGCTCCGCACCCGGGCCGACGCTTCTCGCATCGCGCAGGAACTCGGTTTCACGCCCTCGACTCCGATCGAGACGGGACTCGCCGCCGAGGCCGACTGGGCGCGTGCGCTCGTCGCCGGGAGTCGCGCATGAGCGACGCTCTCGAACTCTCGGTGGTGGTGCCGGCCCTGAACGAGGCCGACAGCCTTCCGGAACTCTGCCGCGAGCTGTCCGCGGCGCTCGACGCGACCGGCAGGAGTTGGGAAATCGTGCTCGTGGACGACGGCTCGCGCGACGGCACCGAGGCCGCGATCGCAACGCTGGCGGCGGGGGACTCGAGGATTCGCGGGGTCTCGCTGCGCCGCAACTTCGGCAAGTCGGCGGCGCTCGCCACCGGATTCCGCGTGGCGCGCGGCGCGCTGGTCTTCACCATGGATGCCGACCTTCAGGACGATCCGGCCGAACTCGGCAAGCTGATGGCGAAGCTCGACGAAGGCTACGACCTGGTGTCGGGGTGGAAGCAAAGTCGCCAGGATCCGATCAGCAAGACCCTGCCGTCGAAGCTGTTCAATGCGGTGACGTCGTGGGTGTCGGGCGTGCGCCTTCACGATTTCAATTGCGGCTTCAAGCTCTATCGCCGCGAAGTGACGCAGGCCCTCGACGTGTACGGCGAGTTCCACCGTTTCATGCCGGCGCTCGCGCATTGGGCGGGCTTCCGGGTCGCCGAGGTGCCGGTGCACCACCGCCGGCGCAAGTACGGCAAGAGCAAGTTCGGCGCGGCGCGCTTCGTCAATGGCTTCCTCGACCTGATGAGCGCGGCGTTCATCTCGACCTCGGCGCTGAAGCCGCTCCACGTGTTCGGCCGAATCGGGCTTCTGTTCTTCGGCGGCGGCTCGATCATTGCGCTGGTGTTCCTGATCCAGTGGGCGATGGGCGAGCCGCTCCGGGTGCGGCCGATCATGCTGGTCGGTGCCGGGCTGGTGATCCTCGGCATCCAGTTCGTGCTGATGGGGCTGCTGGGCGAGATGATCGCCCATCTCGCAGCCCAGCGCGTCTATCCCGAGCGGCGGCGCTTCAACCTGGAGCACGAGTGAAGGCGTTCATCCTCGCCGGCGGACTCGGCACCCGGCTTCGCGAGCAGTTCGGCGAGCTCCCCAAGTCGCTGGCGCCGATCGGTGGGCGGCCTTTCATCGCGCGCCAGCTCGAATGGCTGGCGCGGCACGGCGTGCGCGATGCGGTGGTGTGCGCCGGGTACGGCGCGGTCGCGCTCCAGCAGGCGATCGGCGACGGTTCGCGATTCGAGCTGCGCCTGGCGTGGTCGGTCGAGTCCGAGCCGCTCGGCACCGGCGGCGCGTTGTGGCACGCGCGTGCGCACGTGAGCGGACCGGCACTGGTGGTGAACGGCGACACGCTGGCCGAGTGCGATCCATGGGTGCTGGAGCGCGACCGCTGGGAGCGGGGCGCGTGGGGAACGATCGCGCTCTATCGCGTGGAAGACGCCGCGAGCCGCGGTCGCGTCGAGACCGTCGCGGGACGGATCGCTCGCTTCGTCGAGAAGGACCCGCAGCATCGCGGTCCGGCCTGGGTGAACGGGGGACTCTACGCGTTCGCGCCCTGGCTGTGGCGGCGCCTGCCGCCAGGACCCTCCTCGCTCGAGCGCGACGTGCTTCCGGCGCTCGCCGCCGAGGGCCGCCTCACCGGGCTCGAGCTGCCCGGGACGTTCTGGGACATCGGCACGCCGGCCGAGTGGGCGCGGGCGGAGGCGCGATTCGCCTCATGAGGGCGCCGCTCTACGTTCGCGCGCGCGCGCCCCTGCGGCTTTCGTTCTGCGGCGGCGGCACCGACGTTGCGCCCTATCCCGAGGAGCACGGCGGGATGGTGCTGTCGGCCACCATCAATCAGTACGCCTACGCCTCGCTCCGCCCGCGGCGCGATTCGAAGCTGACGCTCGCCAGCCTCGACTACGACCTGGTGGCGCGCTACGACCACCCGCGGCGCATGCGCTTCGACGGGCAGCTCGACCTCATCAAGGCGGTGATCAAGGCGATGAAGGTGAAGCGCGGCGTCGATCTCTGGGTGCATTCGGACGCCCCGCCCGGGTCGGGCCTCGGCTCGTCGTCCACGCTGGTGGTGGCGCTGATCGGCGCCTTGCGCGAATGGCTGGCGCGGCCGCTCGAGAGCTACGATGTCGCCGAGCTCGCCTATCGCATCGAGCGCGTCGACATGAAGCTCGCGGGCGGGCGACAGGACCAGTATGCCGCGGCGTTTGGCGGATTCAATTTCATCGAGTTCTTCGGCGGACAAACCGTGGTCACGCCGCTGCGCATCCGCCGCGACGTGCTGCAGGAGCTCGAGTACCGGATGCTGCTGTGTTACATGGGGCAGACGCGCGCCTCGGCCAGCATCATCGACCGCCAGACCGCGGCCTATCGGGCGGGCAAGGCTCCGGTGGTCGAGGCGCTCCACCGGCTGAAGCAGGAGACGCTCGAGATGAAGCGCGCGCTCCTGCTCGGCGATGTGGACGGGATCGGCGAGCTGCTGCATCAGGCCTGGGAGAACAAGAAGAAGCTCGACGCCGGCATTTCGACCGGGCAC
Source organism: Candidatus Sulfotelmatobacter sp. (assembly GCA_035498555.1). Lineage (NCBI taxonomy): Bacteria > Pseudomonadati > Acidobacteriota > Terriglobia > Terriglobales > Candidatus Korobacteraceae > Candidatus Sulfotelmatobacter > Candidatus Sulfotelmatobacter sp. The sequence goes on along the minus strand of DATKAB010000096.1, from coordinate 4,585 downwards.
GTGGATCGCCTCTACCAGATCGCCCGCCGCGCCGGCGCGATCGGCGGCAAGATGCCGGGCGCCGGCGGCGGCGGCTACTTCCTCTTCCTCACGCGGTTCGACCGCAAGCATCGCGTGGCGGCCGCGCTGGAGAAGCACGGCGGCCAGGTGGTGCCGTTCCAGTTCGAGTCGCGCGGGCTGATGAGCTGGACCTATCGCGGCCGCTGACGGCGTCATGGGCCGCGAACGAGCCGGCGGCGGAGGGAGCGAACGGCGGATCGCGTTGCTGGGACCGCTGGCGCCGTGGCGCGGAGGCCTGGCGCAGTATCTGGCGATGCTGGGCGAATCGCTGGCACGCGATTCGCAAGTGCGCGGCTGGACCTTCACTCGACAGTATCCCGGCTTTCTGTTTCCCGGCACCTCGCAGCTCGATTCGGAAACTCGAAGGCCCTCGTTCCCGGTCCTGGCAACGCTCGACTCGATCGGCCCGGCATCGTGGCGCGCCACCGCGCGGTCTTTGGAGGCGTTCGCTCCCGGAGCGATCATCCTCAAGTGGTGGATTCCGTTCTTCGCGCCTTCCTTCGCCTCGTCGGTGGGTCCGCTGCGACCGCGCGGCACACGCGTGGTGCTGGTATGCGACAATCTCGTGCCGCATGAACACCGCCCGTTCGACCGCGCGCTCACGCGCTGGATGATGCGAAATTCGGACGGTTACCTGGTGATGTCGGACAGCGTGGAACGCGACCTCGATCGACTGAAGCCGGGCGCTCCGCGCCGGCGCGTGCTCCACCCGCTCTACGCCCAGTTCGACGGCGGTCGCGAAACCCGCGCCTCGGCTCGCGCCCACCTCGGCATCGCGCCCGATGCCGAGGTCGCGCTGTTCTTCGGCTACATCCGCGCCTACAAGGGGCTCGACGTCCTCCTCGACGCCTGGCCGCTCGTGCGCTCGCGCCGGCCGGTCGAGCTGATCGTGGCCGGAGAGTTCTACGAGGACGCCGCGCCGTATCGCGCGCGAATTGCGGCCGCCGAATCGGCCACGCCGGGCCCCCGAGGTCCGGCCGTGCGGCTCCTGGATCGCTATCTTCCCGACTCGGAGGTCGAGACCGTCTTCAAGGCCGCCGACGTCGTGGTGCTGCCCTATCGCTCGGCGACACAGAGTGGCGTCACACACGTGGCCTACGCGCTGGGTCTGCCCGTGATCACCACCGACGTCGGAGGGTTGGCGGAGACCGTCACCCCGGAGGTCTCGGGCCTGGTGGTGCCGCCCGAGAATCCCGGCGCACTCGCCGACGCGGTGGTGCGCTACTTCGCGGAAGAGATGAAGTCGCGACTGAGCGCGGGCGTCGATGCGTTGAGGCAAGCGCATTCATGGGCCGCGCTGGCCGCGGCGGCGACGGAGCTGATCGGCGATCTGAAGCCGGCGCGGGGTTGGGCATGAAGGCGGAGATGCACGGGTCGGCGCAGTCGGGTCGAACGGCGTTGTGGCTTGCGCTCGCGGCCTTCTTGGTGTTCGCGGCCACTGGCGGCGGCCGCATCGCCGGCAGCGACGAAGTCACGATGTTCGAGGTGTCGAGCGCGCTGCTGCGCGGCTCGGTCGCGGTGCCGGAAGGCGCCACGCTGGAGGGGCGCGACGGGCGCTTCTATTCGAAGAACGCGGCCGGGCAGGCGCTGCTGGCGCTGCCCCTGGTCGCGGCCGGAGAGACGGCCGCCCGCGCTTCGGGACTTCCGCCGGAAAGGCGCGTGCTCGCCGCGCGCTTCGTGGCCTCGTTCTTCAACGCGATTCTGACCGCGGCGATGCTCGGCGCGTTCTACGCCGGCGTGCGCGCGCTCGGCGTCTCGGCGGGCGCGAGCCTTGCCGCCGCCCTGCTGCTCGGCTTCACCACCCCGACCTGGGTCTACGCCAAGAGCTTCATGGCCGAGCCGATGGAGGCGCTCGGCATGCTGCTCGCGCTGAGCGGCTCGGCAAGCGCACTGACGGGGGATGCGCGCGCGGTGCGCCTCGCGGCGCTCGGCGCGTTCCTGGCCGTATCCGCCAAGCTGGTCCTGATCGCGCTGGTGATTCCGGCGCTTCTCCCGCTGCTGTTTCGCCGCAGTGACGGCGCGCGCGTGCCGGGGCTCGCGTGGGTGCTGGGCGCGCTGGCGCTCGCGCTGGCGGGGCAGCTGGTCTACAACGTCGCGCGCTTCGGCACGCCGCTTGAAACCGGCTATGGCGCTCAGGTATCGCCGGCGGCATTCCGTACGCCGATGCTGGTCGGGCTCTACGGCCTGCTCTTGTCCAGCGGCAAGGGCGTCGTCTGGTTCGCGCCGGCCATCGTGCTGGCGGTGCCTGGCCTCGCGCGCATGACGCGCCGGGCGGGCGGCGATCGGAATCCGCGGGCGGTCGGAGCGCGCGGCGCCGCGACCGCAATCGTCACGAGCTGGATCGTCGGTCTCCTGATCTACTCCAGGTTCGAGCACTGGGCGGGCGACGGCTCATTCGGGCCGCGTTACCTGGTCCCCCTGCTTCCGCTCGCATTCGTGGCGGTGGCGTTCGCGCTCGATGGCGCGAGCCGTGCCATGAAGCGCTGGGCGTGGGTGCTCGCCGCGCTCGGGCTCGCGGTCCAGATCGGCGGAGTGTTCATCTACTTTGGTGCGCAGATGCGCGAGGCCGGCGACTATCCGTACCGGCTACCGCTCGAGGATCCCCGATTCATGAGCGACAGCCATTTCAATCCACGATTCTCGCCGATCGCCGGCCACTGGAAGATGCTGGCACGCAACGCCGGTGAACACCTGCGCGGCGAGCTGCCGGTGATCACCGGGGGCGGCGCCGTGGATCCGCGGCTCGGCATCAGCCCCGACGAGCAGCGCGCGCTGCTGCATGGGATCGACGTGTGGTGGCTGTACGCGCGCTACGCAGGTGTGCCCGCGCTGCCGCTCGCTTTGGCGCTCGCCCTTCTGATCGCGCTCGCGGCGTGGGCCGGTGGGCGCGCGGCTACCGCCTGCCACGCCGAGGCGCGCGGCGGGTGAGATCCCTGGTCACGGTGGTGCTCAACTGGAACGGGCTCGCCGACACGCGAGTCCTGCTGCCGACGCTCGAGCGTTGCCGCCTGCCGGAGGGCTGGCGACACCGCGTCATGGTGGTGGACAACGGGTCGAGCGACGGATCGGCGGCCAGCCTCGCCGCCGAGTTTCCGGACGTCGAGACCGTGGCGCTGGGGGAGAACCGCCGGTTCGCGGGCGGGAACAACGAGGGCCTGCGGCGCGCGCTGGCGGCCGGCGCCGACGCGGTGATGCTGCTCAACAACGATACCGAAGCCGACCCGGGCCTGATCGAGCATCTGCTGCTCGCGCTCGAACAGGATCCGACCGCCGGCGCGGCCGCGCCGCTCATCTACTTCGCGGCGCCCTCCGACCGCATCTGGTACGCGGGGGGATGGCTCGTGCCGGCGCTCGGCTTCGGCGCGCACCGCGGCCTTCGCGCTCGCGATCGCGGCCAGTACCGCGCGGTCGAACCCACCGGCTACCTCACCGGCTGTTGCCTGCTCGCCGGTCGGGAAACCTGGATTCGCGTCGGGCTGCTCGACGAGCGCTACTTCATCTACGCCGAGGACGCCGACTGGTCGCTGCGCGCCCGGGAAGCTGGCTTGCGATTGCTGTTCGTGCCGACCGCGCGGCTGTGGCACAAGGTGTCGGCGTCGAGCGGGAATCAAAGTCCGTGGAAGATCTACCAGCGGCTGCGCGCGAATCTCACCCTGTTCTCCCGGCACGCGCACGGCCTCGCACGCCTGACCTGGCTGCCCGCGTTTCTCGCGCAACAGGGATTGCTGGGTGCGTGGCTCGCCGCGCGTGGCCAGCCGGCGGCCGCGCTCGCAATCCCACGAGCGCTCCGGGACGCGGCGATGGGTCGTCCGGCCGCCGAGTTCGCGGCGCGCGCCACCCGGGAGGTTCGCGGTTGAGCGACTGGGTGCGTAAGCCGAACCGCGGCCCTTTCGATCCGCCGCTCTTCCTGCGCGAGGTGATCGCGGCGCAGGTCCCGGGCGCGCGCGTGCTCGACTCGGGCTGCGGGCCCGGCTCGTGGGACTACGCGCTACGCGACGATCTCGAGATCACCGCGTTCGACGTCAAGTTCCCGCCCGGACCTCCCCCGCGTTCGGCGAAGGTCCGCGTGTTTCGCGCCGACCTCGCGCAATTGCCGTTGCGCGACGAGCAGTTCGATCTCACCGTCTGTCACTATGTGCTCGAGCACGTGACTGCTCTCGAACGCTGCTGCGACGAGCTGGTGCGCGTGACCCGGCGGGGAGGCACTCTCTATCTGTCGGTGCCGCGCGCCGCATCGTTCGACGACCGGCTCTATCGCTTTGCCGGCTACTTCGCCAAGTACGCGATGTTCAAGCTCAGGAAGCGGATCGAGCACCAGCAGAGATTCGATCTGCCCGGGCTGCTCGCCGGTTTCGAGCGCCGCGGAATGACGCTGACCGCTCACGCTCTGGTACCGGCCGGCTTTTCGTGGATGAACGACCCCCGCACCAAGTCGCTGCAGGGCCCTTTCACCGACGCGCTCGCGGCGCTCCATCGCGCGACCGGAGTCGATCTCGCGCGCGACGCCAACTTCGTGCTGACCCTC